>CAHJWU010000244.1 GCA_903643085.1 Rhodospirillales bacterium | reverse complement strand
TGGAGCGCCCGCTGGACGCGCTCACGCTGACCAGCGCCGCCCGCGCCGCGGTGCGCGGCAGGGGGCGGCAATACGAGCTGCGCGATTACGTGAGCGCCGCCGCCGCCGCCGCCGAGACGCTGGAACACGAAGTGGCGCTGCGCACCGCCGAACTGGAAGCCGCACTCGCCGCCCTGCGCGTGCAGATGGCCGAGCGCGAACGGGTGGAAGACGCGCTGCGCCAGTCCCAGAAGATGGAGGCGGTGGGCCAGCTCACCGGCGGCCTCGCGCATGATTTCAACAACATGCTCACCGGCATCGCCGGCAGCCTGGAGCTGATGCAGACCCGCATCGACCAGGGCCGCACCGCCGAGATCGGCCGCTACGTGGCCACCGCCGCGGCCTCCGCCGCGCGCGCGGCGGCCCTCACGCACCGCCTGCTCGCCTTCTCCCGCCGCCAGACGCTCAACCCGAAACCCACGGACGTGGCCGCCCTCATCGACGGCATGGCGGACCTGATAGACGGCACCGTCGGGCCCGCCATACGCGTCCACCAGCAGCGTGGTCCGGATCTGTGGGCCATGCTGTGCGATCCGCACCAGCTGGAAAGCGCCCTGCTCAACCTGGTCATCAACGCGCGCGACGCGATGCCAGATGGCGGCAGCCTGACCGTGCTCGCCGCCCGCGCCACCGACGACCCCGCCTGCGCCCGCGACCTGGCCGGGGCCGACCCCGCCCAGTTCGGCGTGCTGAGCGTGACCGACACGGGCAGCGGCATGACGCCGGACGTGGTCGCCCGCGCGTTCGATCCGTTCTTCACCACCAAGCCGTTGGGCGAGGGCACCGGCCTCGGCCTGTCGATGGTCTACGGCTTCGTCAAGCAGTCGGCCGGCCACGTGCGCATCCTCAGCACGCCAGGCCAGGGCACCACGATCCGCCTCTATCTGCCGCGCAGCCGGGCCGAGGCGCCGGCCCGCGATGCCGGCGGCGAACAGGATGCCCTGCTGCCCGCGCGCGCCGGCGAAACCGTGCTGGTGGTCGACGACGAGCCCGCGATACGCATGCTGGTCTGCGAGGTGCTGGGCGAGCTCGGCTACAGTTTCGCCCAGGCCGCCGACGCGAGCGAAGGCCTGAGCGTGCTGCGCTCTCCCCGCCCGATCGACCTGCTGATCACCGACGTGGGCCTGCCGAACGGCATGAACGGCCGCCAGCTCGCCGACGCCGCACGGCGCGAACGCCCGGAGCTGCGCGTGCTGTTCATCACCGGCTACGCCGAGACCACGGTGCTCGGGCCAGGCGGCCTCGGCGCCGGCATGGAGGTGATCACCAAACCGTTCGGCCTGCACGCGCTGGCCAGCAAGATACGCGAGATGATGCCGGCCTGAGGCAAGGAAGCAAGGCCTTCTTTTTTGAAAAAAAGAAGCAAAAAACTTTTGCTCCTGTCGGCTGCATCAGCGCGTCGGATTGTTCTGACATACGCAGTCTGGCAGAACCAGCGTGGAATAAACAGAAATTGCCCGATAGACGAGCCGTTCCGGATCACAGGCGGGCGGCATTCGGAACCGTCCCGCAAGTGACAGCACCACAAAATCGAGCCTCGCACAATTATACCAGCCCGCGTTAAAATAACCCACAGCAAGCAGTTCCTTTGAAAAGAAACAAACTCTTGCTTCCCCGCATATGCGCCGCCCGAATGCTTCCGGTTGAAGCGAAGCCGCCCAGCCCGCGCAGGGAACAAAAGTTTTTTGCTTCTTTTTTTCAAAAAAGAAGGCCTTGCTTCCTTGCCCGGGAATCAACCGCAAAGCCGGCCGGTATCACGGCTCACGCAGCAGCGCGCCAGCCCGGACTACCCCAGGAGCAGCGGAACCGCCGCCAGGATCATCAGCGCGGCGGTAAGGCCGTGCACGCCCAGCGCCGTTCCGGTGGAGCCTCTGGCGGCCAGGACAAGCGACATGTCGCCGGCGGGGATCATCGCCTGTATGAGCAGGACGATGCCGAGCAGATAGGGCGTGCCCCACGCGAGCAAGGCCAGCACGATGAGCCCCGAGACGATGTCGCGCGAACCCTTCAGGCGCAGCCACCAGACGGTGTTGCGACCCTCGTGGGGGAGCGGCAGCCCGAAATTGCCCGTCATCACCTTCGGTCGAAGAAGATACATGACGCCGATCCCGATGATCCCGATCGCCGCCAGGATCGCCACCCCGAATGAGAACCAACGCATGCAGCGCCTCCTTACAGTCCATAGATAATCTAGCAGTGCTAGGATTTCAAGCGAAATCGTGGTTCATTCACGCAATGCCGGAGCGGGACGTTGCGCGATGGGTGTAGCGGAGAGGAAAAGCCGGGAGCGGGCGGAACGCGAACGCTGCATAACCGCGGCGGCGCGCGCGATCGCCGAAAGCCAGGGGTGGAGCGCGGTCACCATCCGCCGCCTGGCGGAGGAGATCGAGTATAGCCAGCCGGTGCTCTACTCGCATTTCGAGAACAGGGACGCGATTGTGGCGGCCGTCGCTATCGAGGGGTTTCAGGAACTTGCATCGGTGCTCCGCAAGGCTGCCCGCCCGAAGGCGGATCGTCGGACAGCGCTCCGCAGCCTCGCCACCGCCTATCTCGGCTTTACCCGCCAGCATCCGGCACTCTACGAAGCCATGTTCACGATGCCCACCAGCCTGCGCTTCGCGGCCGCCGACACCGAAACCGCGTTGCGCAGCGCTTTCGCGGCACTGGCGGCCTGTGTCGGGCAATCAGGAAACGATGACGGCATCGCGGTCGAGACGTTCTGGGCGGCGCTGCACGGGCTGGCCGAACTGGAGCGCTCGGGCCGCATCAGGCCAGGTGCGCGTAACGAGCGCCTGGCCTTCGTGGTTGACCGGTTCGTGACCGGATGACCCGACCGCGTCTGGTCGTACTGGCGCCGCGCACCGTCGACCGGATCGCGATCGAACGCCACGCCCAGCCCGCGCCAGGTGTGACACATGAAAACCAGGCGGTCCTGTTTCGCAAAGCACCAAACCTCTGCGTTCCGCGCCTGCGGCGTCCAGGCGCCTCCGGACCCACCGAAGCGACCGAACTGCGCAGGAATCAAAAGTTTTTTGCTTCTTTTTTACAAAAAAGAAGGCCTTGCTTGCCCGCTTACCAACTCCGAGGCGGGCTGGCACCAGCTCCCCTGACGTGGATGAAGCCCCTATGCGCAACGTATCCGCACCACCGCAACCCGCACGATCCCCCGCCCTAGCGCGCCTCACGATCGCACCGGTATTCCTGGTCGTGGGCGTGGTGCACCTGACGCAACCACACCTGTTCGCCCCGCTGATGCTCCCGGTCGTGCCGCATCCGATCGCCGCGATCGTGCTGACCGGTGTCGCAGAGATTGCCGGCGCCATCGCCCTGTTCGTCCCCAGAGCGCGCGCGCTCGCCGGCGTCATGCTGGCGCTCTACGCGGTGTGCGTGTTCCCGGTGAACATCAACCACGCGGTCCACGATCTCTCCACCGGGACGGGCCTCGGATGGGCGTACCACTACCCCCGCCTGTTCATCCAGCCGCTCATCTGCTGGTGGGCGCTCGTCGCCGGCGCGCTGCCCTGGGCGCCGCGCATCGCAAGGCCCCGCTGACCCGGCGGTCCGGTCCAGACCGCCGTGCCCGAACCGCCGGCGGGGCGCCGGACCAAACCAGACATTGCTTGCCCAGCCTCCTCCCCAAGTTCTACAAATGTTCCACACAGATCAACCCCGGGCCAGCACCCTGAACGCCATCCCACACCATCCGACCGACCCCAACCAGGCAGCCCACCGGGCCGAGAACCTCGCCGCCTGCCTGGAACTGCGTGACCTCGGCCTGCAGCTCGCCCGGGCGGCCGCCGCCCGCGCCCTCGCCGCACACGAGCAGACCCCCGCGCCTGACACTCCCTCCGGCGCCCCGCTCGCCCCAAGACAGGCCGACCCGGACCTGGCCTTCGCGCGGCACGCAAGCAGCGTCCGCCAATCCGTCGAGCTATGGGAAAAGATCACCAGCAACGCCTTCGCCCGCCGCCCGCATTCCTGGCCCGGCTCGTCCGATTTCGACCCGGACCTGGACCCGGACGACCCCCTCTACGCCCCGCAAGACCCAAAACCCGCCTACTGCGAAATGGATCGCAGCAACCTCAGCGAAGCGGTGGGCACCCTCGCCCAAACCCACCCGAACCACGCCGAAATCCGCCAAACCCTCGATGCGACCATCGAGGAGACGCTCACCGCCCACCCTGACGACCACGTCTCCGCCAATTTCGCCCGCGTGTGCCAGGCGTTCGGCATCGCGCCGGACCGTGCCTGCCTCTTGCCGCATCTTGAGTCCCAGCTGCGCCCGCCGCCTGGGCGGTGGCCGAAACTGGAATAGCTAGGCAAGCCCTGCTTTTTTGAAGAAAAGAAGCAAAAGACTTTTGTCTCTGCCGCCTGCACAAAACCCCGTGCCCGTCTGCGAACACACGCGCTGGCGGAGGTGGCGCGCGCCTGCGTGCGGTCAGGAAGAAAAGTTTTTTGCTTTTTTCAAAAAAGAAGGCCTTGCTTCCGCCTCACCAGGCTGACCCAAAGCGGCAGGCTCAGAACAACCGCGCACGTGTTCCAGACCAGCGACTGCCCGTTCAGAGCCCCCTCCTGCACCAGGCTGGCCGCGGCGCCGGCCACCAGCGTCGCGCCCACCAGCGCCTCCTCCCGCCGCCCCGTCCCGCGCGGCAGGTCGCCCTGCGCGGCGCGCGCAACCAACACCACCAGCGGCACCGCGAAACTCGCCACGGGAAACACCCGATAACGCGGATCGAACACCAGAAGTATCTGCTCCACGGCGGCCGTCCAGGCGAACAGGAAACACAGATCCTCGCACAGCCCGCCCCACGCCGCGCGCCGCAGACGCAGCGCCTGCAGCACCCGCCGCGTCGCATCCGCGCCGTTGCGCCAGTTGGCCCTGGCGACCGCGCCCGACACCCGCAGCATCATCAGCCCCGCCAGCAGAGCCTGCCCGCCCAGATTGACCGCGCCCGCCAGCCGCGCATGAAAATCATACAGCACCGGCGCCGCATCCGCCTGCGCAAAGCCCAGCGCCGCGCCGAGCGTCATGCCG
>CAHJWU010000243.1 GCA_903643085.1 Rhodospirillales bacterium | reverse complement strand
TGGCGGCGCGGATTGCGGTTTTGCGGGCCTGGCCGCCGGACCCACCACCGGGGGGTGCGATCGCGCAATATGTCAGCCTGCACGCGTCTGCCGGCGGCGGCCCGCAACCGGATCCCGGCTTCTGCGCCGCCTTTGCAGAGCGCGCCGACGCGGCCCTGCGCCGCACCGGAACGCTGGATCCGGCCGCGATGGGCTACCAGGAAGTGGCGGGCACGCACGGGCCCGAAACGGCGCCGCCGGTGCGCGTCGATCTCTACGACGCGAACGTGTTCGGCCTGTTCCAGCACCGTGCCCGCGGCATCACCATCGGCGACGGCGCGCCGGTGCTGACAGACATCTCGCTGACGCAGTTGCTGGAGGCGCAGCACACCGCAAACCAGGGCGGCCGCTTCTCCAGCTTCGCCAGCCAGACCGGCGATTACGGCGAGATGGACGTGTTCCGCGACGGCGCGCGCCTGCTGGCGCTTGCCGCGGATGCCTGGGGCTACACCACGCCGGCCGCCCAGGGCGAGGCGGCCCATGCAGGCGTGTGGGATCTCAGCGGAGGCAAACCCGTGCCGGCCTGCCTGTTCGACACCTACACCCGCCCGGCCGAGCCCGGCGTGTTCGACACGCTTTCCAGCCTCACGCAGTGGCGTGAGTTGCTGGCCCGGATACGCGCCTCGGCAGACCTGCCGCTCGGCAACGCGGTCAAGCGCGATCAGGCGCAGCTTTCGGCCGACGCCGATTTCGTGGTGCTCCACATGCCGCTGCTCGCCGGCCAGCAAGCCGCCGGCCGCCGGACGCCGTGGTTGCGCAAGCGGCATGACGACGTGCTGGACGCATTGTTCGCCTGGTCGGCCAGGGATCCGGCCAACAAGATGTTGTTCGACCGGCTGTTCACGCTGTTGCGGCCGGCCGCCTCCGACCTGGTGCACGGCTATCAGTCCGCGCAGGCGCTGGACGCGGACGAGGCGCGCCAGGCGGGCGGGATAGCGGTGATGGAACTGCTGTATCAGGCGACGGTGGGTATCGCGCCGGACCTTGGCGGCGCGCCGGAAGCTGCGCCCGGCTACCAACCGAGATACGCCATCATTGCAGCTCCAAAACAGCAATGATCCGGCCGCGGCGCGGCGTGCGAGGCAGCGCGATTTCTGGACTGTGGCAAGAGCCCGACGGGAGCTTTTCTGTTGCCAAACGCGTGGCGCCTGTTCAGGCTGCGGACGAACCAAAGAAAGGTCCGATCGTGAAAAGACACACACGCGCCGCCCTCCTGGCGGCGGTTTTCGGCCTGTACGCCCCGGCGGCAGTGCTTGCACAATCCGTCAAGATGGCCGCCAGCGTGGCTCCCCTGGCCAGCACCGTCCGCGTGGTGGGCGAGGCCGACCCGGCGAGCACCGTGCAGTTTCAGGTCGCTCTGCGCTTGCGCGACTTCTCTGGCCTGAGCGCCCGCCTGCAGTCGCGTGGCAGGATATCGCCCGCCGAACTCGCTTCAAGCCATTTTCCGACTCAGCAGGACCACGATGCCGTGGTCGCCTGGCTGAAATCGGCTGGCCTGACGGTCGAGACGACGGTGCCGAGCCGGATGACGATCACGGTGAGCGGCCGTGCGGACACGGTGTCGCGCGCGCTGGACGCACATCTTTCGCATGTCGTTTCCGAAGGACAGGACTACGTCTCTGCCGACAGCGAGCCGTCCGTTCCGCCTGAACTTGCCGGGATCGTGCTCAGCATCAACGGTCTGCAGCCGCAGCACCATGCGCATTACCAGCATGTCCTGGGCACTGCGGGCCCTGGCAGCGTGCCCTATATTCCGTCCGACCTGCTGAACGCCTACCAAGCCAACGGGCTTGGCACCGGCTCGGGCACCACGACGGCGATCGTTATCGACACTTTCCCGAAGAAGGCCGACCTGACGCAGTTCTGGTCGGCGGCAAAAGTCTCGCAAAGCCTGTCGAACATCACCTTCATCCAGGCCGTTGCCGGCACGCTGCCCGGGCTGTCCGGCGAGGAAAGCCTGGACGTGGAATATTCCAGCTCGATGGGCGCCAGCAGCAAGGTGCGCGTGTATGCGTCGCGCTCGCTCAGCGACGCGAACCTCGACACCACGTTCCAGCGCGTGATCAGCGACCTGCAATCCGGCGTCAAGATAACCCAGGTCTCCATCAGCCTGGGCGAGTGCGAAACCGATGAATCCACCGGTGAGCTCAGCACCGACGACCAGTATTTCGCGACCATGACGGCGCTGGGCGCGAGCGTGTTCGTGTCGACAGGAGACAGCGGCAGTCAGGAATGCGGCGGCGGGACAAACACGCCGTCGTTCTACAGCACGAGCCCGCACGTGGCGGCGGCCGGCGGCACGTCGCTGAAGCTCAGCGGAACGACAGTGGTGTCGGAGACGGGCTGGGTGGATAGCGGCGGCGGCATCAGCACCTATTTCGCGAAGCCGAGCTACCAGTCCGGCCTGGCCTACAGCAAGCGTGCAGTGCCTGATCTCTCGGCCGACGCCGACCCGAACACCGGTGTTCTGGTGATCGTCAATGGCCAGCAAAACCAGTTCGGCGGGACGTCGGTATCCTCGCCGGTGCTTGCCGGGCTGATCGGCCTGGTCAACGCCAAGCGGATCGCCGCGGGCAAGGGCGGCATCGGCCTGCTCGACACCTACATCTATCCCTTGCTGGGCACGACCAGCTTCCGCGACATCAAGTCCGGCAACAACGGCGGATACTCCGCCAAGGTTGGTTACGACCTGGTGACTGGCATCGGCGCGCCACTCTTGAAGCAGCTGCTGCCGAAGCTGCTTGCCGACTGAGGCAGGCCGGTGGTGGAGCTGAGCGGGATCGAACCGCTGACCTCCTGAATGCCATTCAGGCGCTCTCCCAACTGAGCTACAGCCCCGTCTCCGGAGGCGGGCGTATAGCCGGGCGTCAGGAAGAAAGGAAGGCCTTCTTTTTTGAAGGAAAGGCGAAAAACTTCTGTTCCGCCACAGCAGGCTCACTTCCAGGGCCGACGGCGGCGGAGCAGGAGTTCGCACCTTCCCGAAGCGCCGCTGCTCATCCGCCCAGAGCCGGATGCACGGCGAACGCCGCGGTCGTAGCCGCCCGCACATCCGCCAGGCTGACCCCAGGTGCCAGGTCCACCAGCGTCAGCCCGGGCCGGGCCACGTCGAACACGCACAGATCGGTCACGATCAGGTCGACCACGGCCGCGCCGGTCAGCGGCAGGGTGCAGGCGGGCAGGATCTTCGGCTCGCCCTTGGCGGTGTGCTCCATCAGCACCACCACGCGCTGCACGCCGGCGACGAGGTCCATGGCACCGCCCATGCCCTTCACCATCTTGCCTGGCACCATCCAGTTCGCCAGGTCGCCGTTCTCGGCCACCTGCAGGGCGCCCAGCACGGCGAGCTGGATGTGGCCGCCGCGTATCATGGCGAAGCTCTGGGCGCTGTCGAAGAAGCTGGTCTCCGGCAGGCGGCTCACCGTCTGCTTGCCGGCGTTGATCAGGTCGGCGTCCTCCTCGCCCGCGTAGGGGAACGGGCCGATGCCGAGCATGCCGTTCTCGCTCTGCAGCACCACGTGCATGCCGGCGGGGATGTGGTTGGCCACCAGCGTGGGAATGCCGATGCCGAGGTTGACGTAGAAGCCGTCCTGCAACTCGCTTGCGGCGCGGGCGGCCATCTGGTCGCGGGTCCAGGGCATGGCTCAGGCCTCCTGTGCTGTGCGCGCGCGGGTGGTGCGCTGCTCGATCGGTTTCTCCACGCGGCCGAGGGCGATCAGCCGTTTGACGAAGATGCCCGGCGTTATGATGTGGTCAGGGTCCAGCGTGCCGGTGGGCACCAGCTCCTCGACTTCCGCCACCGTGACGCGGGCGGCCGTGGCCATCGGCGGGTTGAAGTTGCGGGCGGTCATCCGGTACACCAGGTTGCCTTCCGCGTCGCCGCGCCAGGCGTGGACCACGGCCAGGTCCGCCACCAGGCCGGTCTCCATTATGTAGCGACCATCGGCAAAGGCGCGCTCTTCCTTGCCCTCGGCGATCTTCGTGCCGACGCCGGTGCGGGTGAAGAAGGCGGGGATGCCGGCGCCGCCGGCGCGTATGCGTTCGGCCAGCGTGCCCTGCGGGTTGAATTCGACCTCCAGCTCGCCGGCGAGATACTGGTTCATGAAGGTCTTGTTCTCGCCCACGTAGCTGGCGACCATCTTGCTTATCTGCCGGCTCTCCAGGAGCAGGCCCAGACCCTGGCCGTCCGTGCCGGCGTTGTTGCTGACGACCGTCAGGCCGGTGACGCCGCTTTCGTGTATGGCGCGTATCAGGGTGTCGGGCACGCCACACAGTCCGAAGCCGCCCGACATGATCATCATGCCGTCACGCAACAGCCCGGCCAGCGCCGCCGCCGCGTCCGGGTAGACCTTGTTTGCCGCCATACGCCTGTCTGTCCTCCTGGTTGTCTCGGCTGCTGGTTCGTTGGCCAGCAGAGAGCAAGCGATCCTTTTTTGAAAAGAAGGATCAAAAAACTTTTGCTTCCCCGCATCTGCAATTTCTGGCTGTTGCAGGAGACACCGGAGCGCGGACGTGGCGTTGGGGCTTCCTGCTCAGGCTGGCACGATACCGACGCCGCGTAAGAAGCCCAGGAGCGGCAATACCGGCAGGCCGAGTATGGCGCTGTGCTCGCCTTCCACGGATTCGAACAGGTGGATGCCTAGCCCTTCCAGCCGGTAGGCCCCAACGGTTGCCAGCAACGCGGCGGCTTCTGTCTCCAGGTAGCTGGCGAGAAAGGCGTCGGTGAAGGGCCGCATGGTCAGGCTTGGGACTGCGAGATGACGCCATACCTCAACGCCATCGCGTACGGCAACGGTGGCGGTGACCAGCGTATGCGTGCGGCCGCGCAGGGCGAGGAGGTGCAGCCTTGCGACCTCCGGCGTTGGCGGCTTGTCGTACCACACGCCGTCGCAGACGAGTATCTGGTCGGCGCCGATGACCACCGCGCCTGGGCGGCTGACCGCGCGGGCCTTGTGGCAGGCAAGGCTGTACGCGGTGTCGGCCGGCGTAGCCGCCAGCGCCCGCGCCTGGCGTTTGACCGCATCCTCGTCCACGCCGGCCGCCACCGCCTC
>CAHJWU010000242.1 GCA_903643085.1 Rhodospirillales bacterium | reverse complement strand
TGCCCCATCCATGCCGGCCGCGCCGGCCGGCCGGTGCGCGCGGGCGATACGCGCCAGGGCCGCTTCCAGCCGGGCTGTCTCATCCACACCGGAACTGCCGGAATCGGCCATGCGCACCCTCGGGACGCCAGGGAAGCATCCTCATTCAGGGTTGAAGAGAAAGCCTCCAGCGGCTTGAACGTCAAGCATGAAGCTTCCGCCGGCGGTCATCGTGCATGGGCTCGGGATGGCGCAGGCTGCGCTGGCGACAGCCGCCGGGCGCCCGCTCACGCTGCTGTCCGGCGAGGGCGCGGGCGCCTATGCGGGCGTGGCCTGGTGGCAGGCGCTGGTGGCGGCTGCCACGGTACCCGAAGCCTGTATCTGCGACGTGCTGGATTGCGGCGGCGCGGCCGGGCGCGCCCTGGAGGCTCTGCGGGCGGGCCAGAAGCTGATCGTGCTGCGCGCCGGCGATGTCGTGTGGCAGGATCTGGCGTGGCGGGCCGCAAACCTGGGCGCCACGTTGCTGGCGGACGCGCCGCCTGCCTTGGACCTGGCGGACCGGCAGGCCTGGCGTGGGCTGGACGCCTGGCTGGCGGCCGGATGACAGGCGGTCCTCAGCGTGTCCTGGCGAAAGGCAGGAGCTTGGCGAGAGCAGGAAAGCGGCGGTTTGCCTCCCCGAACGCTCTTGTTTCGCCGTCGTCGCGCGGGTGACAGGCGCTCTGGCTTCGGTTAAGCCGCACCGCACCCGACAGCGTCAGCCCCGGCCGGAGACACAGACATGAACGTGACACCAGAAGTCCGCAGGATCCTGAAGAACTACGAGAGCGACAATCCCGGGACGAAGGCCAACCTCGTGCGCCTGCTGATGGAAGGCAAGCTGCGCGGCACCGGCAAGCTCGTCATCCTGCCGGTTGACCAGGGCTTCGAGCACGGGCCCGGCCGCAGCTTCGCCGCGAACCCGCCAGGCTATGACCCGCATTACCACTTTCAGCTCGCCATAGACGCTGGCCTGTCCGCCTTCGCGGCTCCTCTGGGCATGCTGGAATGTGGCGCCAGCAGCTTCGCCGGCCAGATCCCGCTGATCTTGAAGATGAATTCCAGCAATTCGCTTGCCACCGAAAAGGACCAGGCGGTCACCGGCTCGGTCAGCGACGCGCTGCGCCTGGGCTGCTCGGCCATCGGCTTCACCATCTATCCGGGCAGCGAATACTGCTTCAAGCAGATGAACGAGCTACAGGCGCTGTCCGAGGAGGCCAAGGCCGCGGGCCTGGCCGTGGTGGTCTGGAGCTACCCGCGCGGCCCGCTGCTGGACAAGGAAGGCGAGACCGCGTTCGACATCTGCGCCTACGCTGCGCACATGGCGGCGCTGATGGGCGCCCACATCATTAAGGTGAAGCCGCCCACCGAACACCTCAGCAGCCTGGCGCCTGCCAAGAAGGTATACGAGGAGATGAACATCCCGCGCGCCACGATGGCCGAGCGCGTGCGCCACATCGTGCAGAGCTGCTTTGCCGGCCGCCGCATGGTGGTGTTCTCCGGCATGGAGGCCAACAAGGATTCGGCATCGCTTCTGGCCACGATCCAGAACATACGCGACGGCGGCGCTAACGGCGCGATCATCGGCCGCAACACGTTCCAACGGCCGCGGGCCGAGGCGCTGGAGCTGCTGGCGAAGATCGTCGAGATCTACCGCAAGCCGCCTTCTGTCCCGCAGCAGTAAGGCAAACAGTCCTTTTTGACAGGGCCGAAGAACTTTGTGCTCCTGTCGGCAGCTGATGAAACGTTCGCCGACAGGGAGCAAAAGTTTTTTGCTTCTTTTTTCAAAAAAGAGGGCCTTCCTTCCTGATGCCCCACGACTGCCGCCTCTACCTCCTGACACCCCCCACCCTGCCCGCCGATTTTGCACGCACCCTGGCCGCGACCCTGGACGCGGGCGACGTCGCCGCCTTGCAGCTGCGCCTGCCCGGCGCGGAGGACGACGCGATACTCCGCGCCGCCGACCTCGTCCGCCCGGTGGCGCATGCGCGCGGCGTGGCGATGATGCTGGAAGGCAGGCCGGACCTGGTTGTGCAGGCCGGCTGCGACGGCGCGCATGTGGGCGCCGCCGACATGCCCGCCGCAGACGCGCGGCGGCTGCTTGGCCTCAAGCTGCAGCTCGGCGTCTCCTGCGGCGACAGCCGTGATGCGGCCCTGACCGCAGGCGAGGCGGGTGCCGACTACGTTTCGTTCGGAGCGTTTTTCCCGACCACCACGCTGGAGGCGCGTTCCCACCCCGAGCTGGAGCTGGTGTCCTGGTGGGCGGAGCTGATGGAGCTTCCAGTCGTGGCTATAGGCGGTGTCACGCCGGAGAACTGCGCGCCTCTGGTGCGGGCCGGCGCGAATTTCATTGCGGCGTGCGGGGCGGTGTGGCGCGCCGAGTCGCCCGCAGACGTCGTCCGGGCTTTCAACAGCGCCTTTGTCGAAGCTTAGGTAAGCAAGGCGTTCTTTTTTAAAAAAGCAGCAAAAAACTTCTCCCCCCCCCACGCGTTTGCGGCGCCTTGCTGCGTCCTGAGGCACTCGGCTGCCGCAAATGCGCGGGTGGAAGTTTCCTAAAAAGATGGCCTGTTTCAGTGATGTGACGGCATCAGGGCGATCACGCTCCCGCCGATCCCCGGCGTTACGCTGAACAACGCATTCGACGCCACACCTGTCATCGTGAGTTTGTCCAGCACCTGGCCGTGCTCGCTCAGGCTCAGCACGTCCGTCGTGCCGTTCCAGCTCGCGTGGTCGATGCCGGCCACGAGCAGCTGGTCGCCCGCCTGGAAGCCGGCGATGCTGAACGCGCCGCTCGCCTCAGGCGCCAGTTCCAACGTGCCTGTGGCACCCATGAACGACAGCGTCGGCGCCGAGATCCTGCTGGCCACAAGGTCCAGCGTGCTGCCGGCGCCGATTTCCACGTGGCCCATGCCGCTCAGGTTGCCGGTGACGACGAGCTTGCCGCCGGACGATTCCAGCAGACCGTTTACGGTGACTCCGTGGCTGGCGCTGGTGATCGTCCCCATGCCGGAAACCGTGCCGCCCTGATCGACGATCAGACCCATGCCGCCGAGGCCGGCGGTGAGCATGCCGCCCGCGAGCGTGACCGAACTGCCCGCGCCGACGTCGACCGTGGCCTTGCAGGCGAGGCTGGCGTTGCCGGACAGCGTAACCGCACCGGTGCCGCCAACGCCGCCTTCGACCGCTGTGCCGATGTTCATCCAGCTCGACGCGAACAGGCTCGCATTACCGCTCATGTTCAGATGGCCCGTGCCGGTGGCCTGGGTGCCCAGGCCAAGCCCGTTTGCCGTAAGCGTGGACGTGCCGCTCATGTTCAGCGTGCCCTGTCCGGCCAGCCCGATCATGCAGGGTGCGACCACGCCGACGCTGCCGCCGGCCAGGTTGAGCGTGCCCACGCCACCGGTGAACTGGCCGACCTTGAGGTCCTGCATGTGCAGGCTCGCCGCTGCCAGGCTGCCCGACGCAGCGGCGACCGTCATGCTGCCCACGCCGTGCACGCCCACCTCTAACCCGCCGGCATCGCTCAGGCTGGAGCCGGCGTTGAACGTCACGTTGCTGTCCTGGCAGACCATGAAGCTTTCGCAGGTGTTTGTGGAATCCGTCTTGATCGCGCCGTTGATCGCTACCGTCTCGCTGCCGACCAGCATGAGCGTGCCCACCTCGACCGGCCCGGTCAGCACGGCGCTGTGGAGGAACAGCGCGATCTGCGCAGCGCCCGGCACCACGCCGCCCGACCAGTTACCCGCGGTGTTCCACACCACGTTAGGGCTGGCACCCTGGTAGATCTCGAGCTTCGGTATGGCCGCCATTTGCGTGTCTCCAGCGAGTGAGAAAGGGAGCGGAATTTTGCCCGCCACGCATTTTACGGCTTGGCTATTGCCAACTGGTTTACGCACCCGCGTGTTTGCGGCGCGGCCGGTAGAAGGAACGCAGTCCTGTTCCGAAGAAGTATCAAAGACGTCTGTTTCCTGTCGGCAGTTGGTGAACAGCCACCGACAGGGAGCAAAAGTTTTTTGCTTCTTTTTTTCAAAAAAGAAGGCCTTTCTGTCCCCGCTTACGCGCAAGGCTTGACAGCCAACCAAGCCTGATTGACCAGACGGCATGTCCCGCTTCGACGCCGACTTCACCGAAGCTCTCGGCTCCCTGGAAGCACGCGGGCTGCGGCGCGCCACGCGAATGCTGCCAGCGGGCCTGCTGAACGTATCCAGCAACGACTATCTGGGCCTGTCGCAGCACCCGCTTCTGACGTCGCGCGCCGGCGCCTGGGCGGCGGAACACGGCGCCGGCGCCGGCGCGTCCCGCCTGGTCACCGGCACGCTGGGCCTGCACCAGCAGGTGGAGGACCGGCTGGCGGCGCTGAAATCGACGCAGGCTGCGCTGCTGTTCGCCTCCGGCTGGCAGGCCAACGCCTCTGTACTGGCTGCCCTGCTGCGTTTGCCGGGACGCGGCAACGAGGAGCCGGCGCCGCTGGTGTTCTGCGACGCGCTGAACCACGCCAGCCTGCACCATGGCTGCCGCGCCGCCGGCCGCAGCCAGATCGTATTCCGGCACAACGACATGCAGCATCTTTCCGACCTGCTGGCCGCGCATGAGGGCAGCCGGGCGCGCCGCTTCATCGTCACGGAGAGCGTGTTTTCCATGGACGGCGACATCGCGGACCTGCCGGCGCTGCGCGCGCTGGCTGACCGGCACGGCGCGTTCCTCTATCTGGACGAGGCGCATGCCACAGGCGTGCTCGGCCCGCGCGGCATGGGCCTGTCCGGCACCGTGCCCGGCGGCGTGGACCTGGCGATGGGCACGTTCAGCAAGGCGCTTGGCGGCTTCGGCGCCTATGTCGCAGGCAGCCGGCCGTTATGCGACTGGCTGGTCAACCGCGCCTCCGGCTTCATACACACCACCGCCCTGCCGCCCGCCGTGCTCGGCGCCATGGATGCCGCCCTGGAGCTGGTGCCCGGCATGGAGACCGAGCGGACCCGCCTCGCCGGCCATGCCGCGCGGGTGCGCGCAGCGTTGGCGGCGCTCGGCATCGACCACGGGCCGTCAAGCACCCAGATCGTGCCGGCGATCGCCGGCCCAAAAA
>CAHJWU010000241.1 GCA_903643085.1 Rhodospirillales bacterium | reverse complement strand
AGTCCTTTTTTGAAAAAAAGGACCAAAAAACTTTTACTTCCCCGCCTGCATCACGGCCCGGCCTGCTTCCGCAAATGCGCGTACCGGCAGAAACGGGCCAAGCCTTGGTGCAGGCGCCGGGAGCGAAAGTTTTTTGCTTCTTTTTTTCAAAAAAGAAGGCCTTGCTTGCCTCGCTTTGCCACCCCCACCCAGCTAGCACTCCCAACATGACTCCCACCCGCAAGCCGCGCGTCGGCATCACGCTCGATTCCGAACAGCCAGGCGGCTACTCCCTCTATCCCTGGTACGCCCTGCGCACCAACTACGCAGCCGCCATCGCGTCTGCCGGCGGCGTGCCCATCGCCCTGCCGCACCATGCCGAGCTGGCCGCCGACATGCTGGACGCGATCGACGCGATCGTGGTGACCGGCGGCGCGTTCGACGTGGACCCGGCGCTGTACGGCGCCGCCGACACCCACGCGACCGTAACGCTGAAATCCGGCCGCACCCTGGCAGAGCGCGCGCTGCTGGACGGCGCGCTGGCGCGCGACATGCCGGTGCTGGGCATATGCGGCGGCGAGCAGCTGCTGGCGGTGGCGCTTGGCGGCACGCTGATACAGCACATACCGGACAGCGTGGCCGACGCGCTGGCGCACGAGCAGCCCAACCCGCGCAACCAGGCGGGCCACAGCGTGACGGTGACGCCGGGCACGCTGCTGCACCGGATCGTGGCACGCGGGGAGATGCGGGTGAACTCGTCGCATCACCAGGCGGTGCTCTCTGCCGGGCCGCGCGCGCGGGTGAACGCGGTGGCAGCCGATGGCGTGGTGGAAGGCGTGGAGGACCCCGGGCAGCGCTTCTGCCTGGGCGTGCAGTGGCACCCGGAATTCCTCGTCGACGACGGGGACGCGCTGATCTTCGCGGCGCTCGTGCAGGCAGCCGCGGCGTGAGCGAGACGGAGAAGGCGGCACCCGGGCGCGAGGGCGACAGGATCGCCAAGTGGCTGGCGCGCGCCGGTGTGGCGAGCCGTCGGGACGCGGAAAGGCTGGTCGCCGACGGGCGAGTGTCGTTGAACGGCGCCGCGGTGACGCATCCGGCCACCTTCGTGGCCACCGGCGACATCGTGCAGGTGGGCGGCGTGGTGGTGGACGCGCCGGCGCGGGCGCGGCTGTGGCGCTACCACAAGCCGGACGGCGTGATGACGACGCACAAGGACCCGGAGGGGCGGCCCACGGTGTTCCAGAAGATGCCGGCGACGATGCCGCGGGTGGTGAGCGTGGGCAGGCTGGATTTGAACAGCGAGGGGCTGCTGCTGCTGACCAATGACGGCGCGCTGGCCCGGCAACTGGAGCTGCCGAGCAACGGCTGGATACGCCGCTACCGGGTTCGCGTGCATGGCGACATCGAGCCGCAGCGTCTGGCGGACCTGGCGCGCGGCCTGGTGATCGACGGCACACGCTACGCGGGCATCGAAGCGGGGCTGGACAGCCGGAAGGGGACGAATGCGTGGCTGACTGTTTCGCTGCGCGAGGGCCGCAACAGGGAGATACGCCGGGTGATGGGACACCTGGATCTGAGCGTTACGCGGCTGATACGGATTGCTTACGGGCCGTTTCAGTTGGGCAACTTAGAGCGGGGGGAGGTGGCCGAGGTGCCGCCCAAGGTTCTGCGCGAGCAACTGCCCGGGTAGGACAGGCAAGGCGTGATCCGCCCGATTGCGGCCGCGGGCGGCGCGGCATGGGCGCCCTGCGCGCGGCTTTAGCGGCTAGCCAGAATAACCACTAGACTTTTCCGTTGAACCTTGCAATCTCTCATCACGCATCGGTGTTAACGCGGGCTCATCCGACAAGGCCCGTCTTTGCCGCGCAGGGGGACGATCGACGTGGTGGCAATCCTGTTGTGCTCCGTATCAGGCCGGCAAGCTGGCCTGCCTCTCTTGGCTGCCCTGCCGTCGGACCGCGGGCGTGGCGGCGCGGGCGCCGCATGGCCGGTATCCGGCAAAGCAGAGCCGTAAGCTGCCCTGCCCCGAGCCTCCCTTGCCGACGCCCTTCCGGCTGTTGCCGGCACTCGTGATCTGCATCCTGATGCTGTTTGCATCCGCAACGGCGGCGCGCGCCACCGACATCGTTGCGTATGTCTGGGGCGGCCTTCTGGACCAGGGGACCGGCGTGGCCCGGTTCTACAACTCGGTCGCTTTCCTGCTGGACCGCGGCTTCACGTCGGTACGCTTCGCCGCAACGCCGAACGCCGCGGCAAGCTACGGCATAGGCCAGTCGGGCTGCCGCGGCGGCAGGGTCGATCTCGGCTGCATTCTCGCAGCCGAGCTGGACAGCAGGGTGTTCGACGATCCTCGGCTGCGGTCGCTCTACATCACCCTGCAAGGCACCGTCGACAGCGATCGCGCCGAGACGGACGCAAGCGCTCTCGAACGCGACGGCCGCTCCGTCACCGACGAGTACGCCGGCGCGTTCGACGTGCTGGCCAGGCGGTTCGCCGGCCGCCCGATGCCGATCACGATCCTGAACTGGGAAGGCGACAACAAGGTCTATTGCGGATCGCTATACGATTTCACGCGCAGCGTGGCGGCGCGCGCCGCCTGCCTGCGGCAAGGCGACCCGCGGGACCGCGTCGCCGGTTTCGTTGCGTGGACGCGCATGCGGCTGCAGGCCGTGCAGGAGGCGCGGCGCCGCCATCCCGGTCTCGACCTGCGCGTGGGGCCGGAGGTCAACGGCCTGCACGCGCTGGAGACCTGCAAACCCGCAGGCGACTGCGCCGGCTACCCCTCGCTGCTCAGCGCCCTGCCCCGTCTCGGGCGGCTGCCGCTTTGCTCCTACTCGGCTTATGACAGCCTGGAGAGGGGAACGCTGGCGGCGGATCTGCGCCTGCTCCTGCGGACATGCCAGCAGGTCATACTCGGCGAAGTCGGCTTCCGCTCGAACGGCGGGGACGGCGCGCGGCTTGCCGCGGAGTACGAGGCGTTCGGCGCCGAGGTCCAGCCGTTCCTGGATCGCATCCCGGCGATCGTCTACTGGAACGGGTTCGAACCTGCGCCGCCTGCCCATCCCGGGCACGGCCTGTTCACGTCCGACGGCTCGCCCATGCAGATCCGGTACATTCCCCCTGACCTCGGCCCCGCCTCGGGCCACGCGTCGCGGTGACGCAGGCGGACGTCCGCCCGGCCCTGCATTGCCGGACAGGGCCGCTGGCATGCAGGACACGCACAACCACTCTGGAAGCCAGGCTGTCATGACCGAGTCGAGCGTCAATCCGGCAATGCGAAGGCTGGCGATGGGGTTGGGCCTGGCTGGCCGTGCCGGAGCCGATAAAGAACGGCCACGCGTCGGCTCGCCGAACGGAGCTGCTCCCGCCGACGCACGGGTGCAGACCATCTTCGGCTATTACGGCCAGAAGAACGCCGGTGACGAGGCCTTCAGGCTTGTCCTGCAGGACGTCTTCAACGACCGGCCTGTCGAGTTTGTCGGCAACATGCAGAACGCCGCGCGCACGGACCACGTGGTTTTTGGCGGCGGCGCCGTACTGAACCCGTATTTCGTGGACCAGCTGAAGGACGCCGGAGCGATCTACGTCGTCGGCTGCTCCCTGCCGAACGGCGGCGGCGACCTTGCCGTGATCGAGAAGATGCGCGGCCGTTGCAAGTGCTTCTATTTGCGCAGCAAAGAGGACGTGGCGATGCTGGAAGTCGCCGGACTACCGGCGACTTACACGCCCGACATCGTCTTCGCAGCACCCTTGCCGGACGAGAGTTTCTCCCTGGCCACGTTCCTGGACTACAGCAACCTCGAGCCGCCGGGCTTCGGACAGAAGCCGCACACGGTCATCGCCTTTCTCTCCGACGACTACACGGTGATCTACAGCGAGGCGAAGCAGCAGGAATTCCTGCGCGGAGAACGGTTCAAGCGCGAGCTTGCAGCCGCTTTCGACAAGCTTGCCGAACACCACAACGTGGTGTTCGTGCCGATGAGCGTATGGTTCAGTGCACGCGACCACATATACGCGCTGGACGTTGTCCGGCGCATGCGACATCGCACCAAGGTGTGCGTGGTCGAACGCTACATGGACCCGCGGCAGATCATGGCGGCCGTCAACTCGCTGGACGCGACCGTGGTCAGCATGAAGTTCCACGGGCTGGTGTTCGGACTGATGTCAGGCAAGCTGGTCGTCAACATAGGCAGCACGCGCAAGAACCAGACGATGATGCGGGATGCCGACCTCACCGGCCTGTCGTTCAGATACGACACCGTCACGGCGCGAAGCATCGTCGACGCGGTGGGCAAGCGTGGAGAGGCGCGCCTGCTGGAGAAGATCGGCACGCTCGCACAGGGCTGGCGCAGCGAGGCACGATTGCGGCTGGCGGAGTTCCGGAACCTGGTTCCGCGCTGAGTGCCGGCTGTCACCGTCGGGACAGCTTGGCGCCGGCCGCAATCGTCCGCGCCACTCTGCCGCAAAGATTTGCTGTCTTGATGCGTAGAATGTTTTACTTACGTCGCAAGTCTGTATAATGTCTCCTTAACGGCTACGGCGGGGTCCGCAGCACGGCTTTTTCATGGCCGGAACCGGTTGGACGTTGAACACAATGCGAGCAACGGCCGGACGGTATGGAGGCGGCATCCGGGAATGATACGGCTTGACGAACGGTTCGATCTAGCAGTCTTCGAGGCTCCCGAAGCCGAACGTCAGCAGGCAAGCCTGCTGCGCGCGTTCTTCCGGCAATGCCTCGCGCGGCGAAGTGCGGGCCATCCGCTCGTCGAGGAGGTGAACCTTCCGGTTGAGCAAAGAGCGGACCAGGAGCAGGACGGTCTCTGCAAGGCGCTGGCACCGCTGTGGACCCGGGAGAATCTCGTCGTGTTCGACGCGGGCGCGCTGATTGCTCACACCGGGCTGGCGACATACGCCCTGCTGACGCCGATGTCCCTGGACCGCATCTTGCAACCGACGGAGGGAACCGCCAAGGAGCGCCTGGCGAGGATCGTCGGCCTGCAGGCAGCTTTGCGGTCCTGCCGGAAAGTCGTCGTGTTCGATCCGCGCCAGGCGCGCGCGCTGGCGACGCTCGGTGCGCCGGACGTGCATGTGCTGCCGCTGCCGGCGATGGCGCAGCCG
>CAHJWU010000240.1 GCA_903643085.1 Rhodospirillales bacterium | reverse complement strand
GCCAGCCGCGCCGTTGCAGGGTCGGGAAGAGAGAAAGGGGCCGCCGCCGGGGACGCCCGCCACGCCGCCGGCCCGCACCCCGGTGACGACGCTGCAGGGCCGCTCGCTGGCCTTCGAGATGAAGGACGGGGTCAAGGAGTTCCGCCTCGTCGCCGGCGAACACATGCAGGAGTTCGCGCCGGGCTTCAGGGTGAAGGTCTGGGGCTATAACGGCATGTCGCCCGGCCCGACGATCGAGGCCGTGGAAGGCGACAGGGTGCGCATACTGGTGACCAACAGGCTGCCGGAGCACACCTCCGTGCACTGGCACGGCGTGCTGTTGCCGTCCGGCATGGATGGGGTGGGCGGCCTGTCTGGCCCGCACATCAGGCCCGGCGAGACCTACGCCTACGAGTTCACCCTGCGCCAGCACGGGACGCAGATGTACCACCCGCACGGCGACGAGATGCTCCAGATCGCGCTGGGTATGATGGGCATGTTCGTCATCCATCCCAGGGACCCGGAGGAGGGCCGCGTGGACCGCGACTTCGCCTGGATGCCGCATGCCTGGAGGATCGATCCCGGCACGTCACGGCCAAACCCGGCGGAGATGACGGATTTCAACATCTGGTCGCTGAACGGCCGCGTGTTCCCGGCCACCCTGCCGATGGTGGTGCGCACCGGGCAGCGCGTGCGCATACGCGTGGGCAACCTCAGCATGGCCGAGCATCCGATGCACCTGCACGGCCACCATTTCGAGGTGAGCGGCACGGATGGCGGCCCGATCCCGCCGGAGCGCCGCTGGCGCGGGGCGACCGTGCAGGTGCCCGTCGGCACCACGCGCGACGTCGAGTTCACCGCCGACACGCCTGGCGACTGGGCCTATCACTGCCACAAATCGCACCACACGATGAACGCGATGAGCCACAGTTCTCCGAACATGGTCGGCGTGGACCAGGGGGCGGCGGCGGGCGAGATCAGCCGCCTGGTGCCGGGCTACATGCCGATGGGACAGGACGGCATGGCCGGGATGGCGGGCATGTCCGCGATGATGCCCGGCCCGCACAACACCGCGCCGATGATGGGCGGGCGCGGCCCCTACGGATCGCTGGGGATGGGTGGGATGTTCACCATCCTGAAGGTGCGCGACCGGCTCGCCGGCTATGACGATCCTGGCTGGTATCGCGCGCCGCCCGGCACGCTCGCCTGGCGGGTCTCCTGATCCGGCATGCGCGAGGCGGCCGCGGCGCGTGGTGAGCGTTGCGCGAAGCAAGCAGGAGTATAGCAAAGGCTTCGCGGCATTTATTGCAAAGGGATTTCAGTATTGCGACAGTTTCAGGACGCGTTGATCTTCATGCAGATGTAACACGGGTCATCAGGACAAGTCATTGCCGTAATGCTACCTGCATGGCGGGACGGCGATACTGGCAAACAGCCGATCCTGGCTGCAGTAAAGCCTAACCTGTAACGCGCATCCGCGCGCCTGTTGATCACATGAAGGATTCAGAGATGTCGTTGAGAACCATACTCGCAGGGGCCTCCGCGCTTGCCGTCTGCGTAACGGCGATGCCCGCGGCGCATGCGGCCTCGACCACCACCGTATTCGGCGGCGGCGGCACGCTGGCCGCCAAACTC
Source organism: Rhodospirillales bacterium (assembly GCA_903643085.1). Classification (GTDB taxonomy): domain Bacteria; phylum Pseudomonadota; class Alphaproteobacteria; order Acetobacterales; family Acetobacteraceae; genus BOG-908. The sequence continues at coordinate 3,502 of CAHJWU010000240.1, read as the reverse complement.
TACCGCGACCTGTTCAACTGCTACTCGGCGTCGGCCTACACCATCCTCGCCACGTCGCCGGACAATCCCGCCAACGTCACCTACCCCACCGGCCAGAACGCCGCCTGCACGACCGAGGCCAAGAATGCGGTCGCCCTCGCCTACGAGCCGGTCGGCAGCGGCGCGGGCCAGGCCGCGTTCACCACGGGCGAACCGGCCTCGTTCGGCTCGCCCGCCACCACCAACTCGGTCGCCTACCTGAACGGCAGCGCCACCGTCGCCGCCAGCACCACGCCTTACCCGGAAGTCGAGTTCGCCGGCAGCGACGCCTATCTGAGCGCCACGCAGATCAGCCAGGCCAACGCCGTCGATAACGGCACGCCGATCTTCGCGATCCCGACGGTGGCCACCCCGATCACCCTGCCCGTCGGCCAGGTGAGCGGCACCAAGCTGCTGATCAGCGACGTGTGCAAGATCTTCAGCGGCAAGGAGATCATCAAGGGCAACACCGCCGGCACGCAGCAGGTGTTCGTGCGCATGGACGGCAGCGGCACCTCGTTCATCTTCAGCGAGTTCCTCGCCGACAACTGCCCGACCTCGGCCGGCTACGCGTTCACCTCGGCCAACGGCTTCCCCAGCACCGCCCCGAGCTGGTCCGCCGCCCAGGTCGGCACGCTGTCCACGATCACCGCGGTCAGCGGCAGCGGCGGCATCGCCAGCGCAGTGGCCGCGTCCAGCTACGCCATCGGCTATGTCAGCCCGGACTACGTGCAGCCGATCGTCACCAGCCGGGCGGCCTATCCCGCCGCGGTCGGCCTGACGGCCGCCAAGGAAGTGGCGCCTACCGTTGCGAACACGCAGAAGCACGTGACGGCGATCGCATCGTCCAGCGCCTACCCCGTCACCTACAGCAACAACATCGGCGCCCAGCTCAACGACCTGCTCGCCTCCGGCACGTACGCGGGCACCGGGTATCCGATCGTCGGCTACACGTTCCTGTACGCCTATGGCTGCTACTCCAGCAGTTTTGCCAGTGGATCGATCGGCACGCAGGCGAAGGGCACCTACCTCAAGAACGCCCTGATCGCGCTGATCCCGAACGCCGGCGCCAAGCCGACCACGCTGCAGACGGAAGCGGCCAAGATCATCACCGCGTCCGGCTTCTCGCCGATCACCTACAACGTCAACCAGACCGTCGCGGCACTGCTCTACAGCACGGCCGCCGGCTCGCCCGGACCGCTCTCCGCCGGTGGAATCAACGGCACCAACGGCACCTGCCTGGCCAGCCGTCCGAACTGACGGTCCGTTTGAAAACGCGCCCCGGCGGCCATCTGACGCGCTTTCGCTGTGCTCCGATGCTCATTGCCCAGCGGCAACTCCGCTTCGGTGCTCGTGACGCGCCAGCTGACCCGCCAGGCCACGTTTTCAGACAGACTCCAGGGACAGAAGGCCCGGCGTGAGCAGGCCCGGACGGCACGCCTGTGCCGCCCGGGTCCTGCGACTGGGTCGGGACGCGTGTGATCGTTGCGTAAGCAGGCAAGGGCTTCTTTTTTGAAAAGAAGCAAAAGATTTTTGTTACGGGCTGTTGAGACGGCTCGATTTTGTTCGGCACCACCGTGGTGTTGCAAGACCGGGAAGCGGACGCCGCTGTTCGCGCAAGACGGCTTCGCGCTTGTCCTGGTGCTCTGGACGATGTCACTGCTGGCGATGCTCGCGGCGCAGGTGAGCGGACGCGGCCGCGCGGAGATCGCCGCGGCCCGCGCGCTTGCCCTGCAGGCACAATTGCAGGCCGCAACCGACGGCGCCGTGGCGGAGACCATCTGGCACCTGCTGCCGGGCACGCAGCCGGACTGGACCCTGGACCAGGCGGATCACGCCCTGCGCGAAGGCCGCTTCGACGTGGCGGTGCACGTCGTCGACGATCGCGGCAAGCTCGACGCCAACCTGGTCTCCGCCAACCTCCTGGCGTCGTTCTTCAGCGTTCTCGGCAGCGACCGCAGGTCAGCCTCCTCGCTCGGCCAGACGATCTACGCCTGGCGCGGCGGGCAGGCAGCCGAGAACACGCCGGCCAGCCCGGCCCCGGACGGGCCCTGGGGCGCGCCGAACCGCGACTTCGAGCGCCTCGATGAGCTCCTGCTGGTGCCGGGGATGACTCCGGTCCTGTACAGGCAGGCCAGGCAGCATCTCGTGCTGCACATGAACCAGGGGCCGCTGCATCGCGCGGCCGACCCGGTCGTGCAGGCGGCCATCCAGCTGAACACGCGCGAACACCACGAAACGCCGGCCGAGTTCCAGCCGGACGGCGCGGCGGTGGCCGAGCTGGTGGCCAGCGTGCGCCTGCCGGACGCGGCGTTCACCCGGCGCGCGACGATCCAGCTTGCGGGGTCGGCCGGCGCGGGGGGCGCGGCCTACCGGATGCTGGACTGGAGCGACGGGGCCTCGCCCTGAGTTTCCGCGTCAGGGCGGACGGTTTTGCGGGTGAGGGGCAGGCAGGCAAGGCAAGGCAAGGCCTTCTTTTTTGAAAAAAAGAAGCAAAAAACTTTTGTCTCTCCGCATCTTCGGCGTGCGTGTTCATTCGATGACGCCCGGGCGCTGCAGGTGTGGGGGGACACGAGTTTTTTCGACGGAGGGCCAAAAAACTTTCTGCCTCCGCATTTGCGGCGTTCGGGTATTTTCAGACCTACCGATGCGACCGAGCCTGCGCAGGGATCAAAAGTTTTTTGCTTCTTTTTTGCAAAAAAGAAGGCCTTTCTTGCTTGCCCAATCACGCTGCCCAGCGCTGAGCGAGTCAGCCACACGGGTGATGACGTCTTGCCAGTCTCCTGGCTGTGTCTGCCGGAATAGGCGCATCGTGGGATACCAGGGCGAGTCGCAGCGGCCCAGCAGCCAGCGCCAGTCCGGGGCCAGAGGCAGCAGCAGCCAGACCGGCTTGCCCAGGGCCGCGACCAGGTGGGCGACCGAGGTGTCGACGCTGACGACCAGGTCCATCGCCGAGATGGCGGCCGCCGTCTCCTGGAAGTCCGCGAAATGTGGCGCGAGGTCATTCACGCCGCACGGGTCTGCGCGCATCTCCGGCAGGGCCTCTCCCACCTGCAGGCTGTGGAACGCCAGGCCAGGCACGCCGGCCAGGCGGCGGAACACCTGCCAGGGTACGGACCGGTTGTGGTCGTTGCGGTGCAGCTTGTTGCCGGCCCAGGCCAGGCCGACCTGCGGCAGGCCGCCGCCGAGCCTGGCGCGCCAGCTTGCGGCGCAGGCCTGCGGCACCTGCAAATAGGGCACCTGCGCCGGGATCGTCTCCAGCCGCGTGCCGAGCAGCAGGGGCAGCGACAGCATGGGCACGTCGAAATCGTAGCCGTCCGGGCGCTCGCCCTCCTCATGCACGTGGGTCACGTCGCGGGCGCCGGCGATCAGGCGGCGCAACGCCGGCTGCACCCGCGCGCCCACCTGCGCGCCGCGGGCGGCGAGCAGGCTGGCGTAGCGCACGAACTGGATGGTGTCGCCGAAGCCCTCCTCTGCGGTCATC
>CAHJWU010000239.1 GCA_903643085.1 Rhodospirillales bacterium | reverse complement strand
ACGCTGGCCGACCCGGCGGCGCTGGACCGTTACAAGGCGGACAAGGGCTGGTTCGACACGGTGTTCGAGGCGTCCGGCAGCGGCGCCGCGCTGGCCGGAGCATTGGAGGCCGTGCGGCCCGGCGGCGTGGTGGTGCAGCTTGGCCTGGCCGGAGCGGACGTGGCGCTGCCGTTGAACATGCTGGTCGCGAAGGAGATCAGCCTGCGCGGCACCTTCCGCTTCCACGAGGAGTTCGAGTGGGCGGTGGGCATCCTGGCCGCAGGCGCTGTAGACGTGTCGCCGTTGCTGACCGAGGTGGTGCCGCTGGCCGACGCCGTGCGGGCGTTCGACCTGGCCGGGGACCGGACCCGGGCGATGAAGGTGCAGCTCGCGTTGTGACGCCGCGCTGGCCTATCCGCCCAGCATGGTCCGGGTGCGCCGCGCTCGTTCTTGGATCGCATCCCACTGGCCCGCTGCGATCTCGGCAACCGGTGTCAGCCAGGAGCCGCCAACCGCGACCACGTTGGGTTGGGCCAGCCACTCCGCCGCGTTGACCTCCGTGATGCCGCCGGTGGGACAGAAGCGCGCTTGCGGGAACGGGCCTGCCAGCGCCCGTAGGGCGGCCAGGCCTCCGGCCGCGGTGGCGGGAAAGAACTTGGCGGTGGTAAACCCCCGCGCCATCGCCTCCATCAGCTCGGACGCGGTAGAGATGCCAGGCAGGAACGGGATGGACGCCGCTTCCGCCGCCTCAAGCAAGGCCGGCGTCGCGCCGGGGCTGAGCGCAAAGCGCGCGCCGGCGTCCACCGCCCGGCGCAGGTCGTCCGGCGTCAGCACTGTGCCGATGCCCACGACGGCATTCGGCACCTCCCGCATGATTGCACGGGCGCCCTCCAGGCCGGCCGGGGTGCGGAGTGTAATCTCCAACAGGCGAACCCCGCCGGCTGCCAGGGCGCGGGCCAGCGGCACGGCGTCTTCCAACCGATCAAGGGTGATGACGGGAATAACGCCCCCAACGGCGAGCAAAGCGGCAAGCTGGTCCTCTCGGGACGGCATGTTGGTCATGGCGGGGCCTCCTGCAGACAGGCTGGTTGCGGCATGGCGGCTCGGGGGATGATGGCGCCGGGATGCTGGACGACCACACCGGCCAGGCTGTGCCCGGCATGGGCGGCATCTGCCGGCGCAGCGCCGCGCAGCCGGGCGGCAAGGTAGGCCGCAGCAAAGCTGTCCCCGGCGGCCGTAGTGTCCACCACGTCATCAATTTGGGCTGCTTGGATGCGGTGCTCCGTCCCTGCATAGAACACGCGGGAGGCCGGCTGATCCAGCTTCAGTACGATCTCGGTGTCCGCGGCATGCCGCAGCAAGACGGCCTCGCCAGCATCGCCATGCAGCAGGGCCAAATCCTCGGTGGAGGCGAACACGAGGTGAGCTAGGCCGAACAGGTCGTCATACAGACGGCGGGCGGCGGCCGGGTCGGGCCAGCCGCGTGGGCGGAAGTTGGTGTCGAACACGACCTGCGCGCCGCGTGTCCGGGCGTCGTCCAAGGCGCGTAGTAGCACGGCGCGGGCAGCATCATCCAAAATCGAGAGCGTGATGCCGGATAGATAAAGCACGTCGAAGGCCGCCAGGGCATGCGGGTCCAGGTGGTCGAACAGCCGCCGGGCAGCAGCGCTGTCCCGCCAATACAGGAACCGCCGCTCGCCGGCAGGGTCGGTCTGGATGACATACAGGCCTGACAGGCGCCCGGGTAGGCGATGTACCAGGCCAGTCCCGATGCCCTCTGCTGTCCACCCCGCGAGCATCTCGTCGCTCCAGGCATCGTCGCCCAGGGCAGTCACGTAGTCCACGCATGCGCCGAGCCGGGACAGGTAAACCGCAGTGTTCAGCGTGTCACCGCCCCAGCCCCGTTGCAGCAACCCGCCCGGCTGCTCCCGCAACTCGACCATGCACTCGCCGATGCAGGCGATTCGCGGCCCCAGCAAGCTTCTGGCCCCCGGCCTAGTCGCTCTCGTAACCGTAAATTTCCGGCAGGATGAAGATCGCCGCCAGCAGCCCGACCAGCGGGAAAATCGCAACGAACAAGGTGGCCCCTGCCTGGCCAATGGCGGTGAACAGGGAGGGGAATAGAAAGATCGCCAGGAAGGACGGCAGTTTCACGAACATATAGGCGAAGCCGCTTGCCGTGCCGCGGTACTCCGGCCGCGCAACCACCGTCGGGATCGTCATGCAGTTGGACGCGTCCCAGTAGTGGCCCCACAGCATCGCCGCGGCGGCGAAGGGGATGACGATCCTGTTTCCGGTGTAGATCGCCCACGCCGCCACCAGCAGGGACACAAACACGATGCCGAATCCAGCGATCCCAATGCCACGCTGTCCGATGCGCGGTGTGATCAACGGCCCTACCCAGCCGGCGATGCCAGCGAACGTGTAAAGCCCCATCAGGGCTAGGTTAGTGCCCACCAGGTTGTCCGCCGTGACGCCTACCGTCAGCAGCAGCACTGGCAGGTAAAACGCAAAGGTCGAGAACTCGCTGGCCTGGCAGAAGCAGGCGATCCAGCCGTATAGCGTCGCGCGCCAGCGGATGGGGTCGCGGCGTATGTCGGCCAGGAACGCCGTCGGACGCGGCTTCGGCACGGTAATGTCCTCGTTGGGCAGCATGTCCAAGTTGTCGTTGTACATGTCCATTGAAACCTGCTTGGCTTCGCGGAACCGGCCGTGGCGGATCAGCCAGACTGCCGTCTCCGGCAAGTCGTGCCGCATCAGCAGGATCACCAATGCCGGTACGGCGCCGAGGCCGAGCGTGATGCGCCACAGTAGTTCGTGATCCAGGTTCGTCACGAGGAATACCGCGATCACCGCCAACGTCAGTACCTCGCCCACCGCGAACATGAACTGCCAGCGGTTGCCCATAACCTCGCGTTTGCCCTTGGGCATGGACTCCATAATGTAAGTGTAGCCGTTGCTGATGTCGCTGCCGAGCGGCACGCCGAGCAGGAAGCGCACCACCACCAGCCAGCCGACACTGGTGACGAAGGCCTGCAGCAATGCCAAGACGATGAACATGACCATCGTCGCTAGGAACATGACCCGGCGCCCGATCTTGTCCGACAGCCAACCCCCGAGTAGCGCGCCCACCAATGCACCACCCTGCGTGCCGGCCGCAGCCAGGCCGAGCAGCAGCGGGTCGGGATGATACTGCTCACGGATGAACACCAGGACGAAGGCGATGGAGTAAAGGTCCCAGGCTTCCACCAGGATGGAAGACATCATCAACCACCCGATGCGGTTTCCCTTCGGATTGTAGTTGCTGACGAGATGGCGGACGGCGCCATCCATGGCCGACTGGTATGGCATCGCTAGCGACACGTCCGTCCCTCCCCTTGCTGGTTCTTGGCACAGCTAAGCGCGGGCTGGCCTTTTCATTGAACATTCCGTGATATTTTACAGATGTCAAGACCTATCCCCGTTCGCGCAAGGACCCAATAATCCGGCTTGGTTCAGTATCTGGCCACTTCGGGTTACACAGGGCGCGCAAAAACCGCCGGCTCGCGGAAGGCGTATTTCGGTAGGGAAAGCGTCTTATGCCGGGAGCGGTGAGCCGCCCCGGGTCAAGTTCGCTGGGGCTGAAGCGGTCTCAGGCCCACCCCTTTCAGGGTGTTCGTCGGCGCTCCAGCTTCAATGGATGAGCAAGGGTCCTGTTGCGGTTGGTTCGGTGTGGTCTTCGGTTCTGGAGCGGTTTGAGCGTCAGGCGCCGGCGGGCGTAATGGCGCGCTTGGCGCTGGAGCACGCGCTGCCGGCAGGCTGGGTGGACGAGGTGTTCGAGGCGCATCGGAAGCGGCAGTATGCGCGCGAACTGCTGTTCTCGACTGTGGTCGAGCTGACCACGCTGGTGTCGCTGGGGCTGCGCCCGTCCTTGCACGCCGCGGCGCGCCAGATGCCGGCGCTGCCGGTGTCGTTGGCGTCCTTGTATGACAAGGTCAACCACACCGAACCCGGCGTGTTGCGTGCCCTCGTTCGCGGCAGTGCCGAGCGTCTGGCGCCGGTGATGGCGACGTTGGGCACGCCGGCCAGCCTGCCCGGCTGGCAGGTGCGCGTGCTGGACGGCAACCACCTGCCTGGCAGCGAGAAGCGCCTGTTGCCCCTGCGCGCCTTGCATGGTGCGGCGCTGCCTGGGCACTCGCTGGTGGTCTACGACCCGGACCTTGGCCTGGTGGTGGACCTGGTGGCCTGCGAGGACGCGTATGCGAGCGAGCGCGCCGGGGTGGCGCCGTTGCTGGAGGGCGCGCGGTCCGGGGAGCTGTGGATCGCAGCGAAATCGCGAAGCGATTTGCGCGGGACCGGCACTACTGCACCCGCACGGTGCTGGGTGGCTTGGAGGACGCGGGCGCCTGTTTCATCGTGCGCGAGCACGCCAACCATCCCCGCCTGGCTAAGCAGGGAGAGTGGCGCGCATGTGGGCGGGTCGAGACCGGGCTGGTGCGTGAGCAGGTGATCACGATGGAGCACCAGCAGGCGCCCCTGTCAGCTCCGCTGACATCACTCCGTGGGATCGCTTCGCAATGGCGGCGCATCGAGCTTGCGCTGGACCGGCCCACCGAGGATGGCGACACCACTCTGTGGCTGTGGAGCAACCTGCCCGAGGCGGTCACGGCCGGACGGATTGCGGAACTCTACCGCATGCGCTGGCACATTGAAGGCATGTTCGGGCGGCTGGAAAGCGTGCTGCACAGCGAGATCAGCAGCCTCGGCCAGGCGTGGTTCAGAATCCGGCCTTTTTGGGTTACACAAGGCGTGCGGAAATCGCCGGCGGCGGGGGACCGGATTTCGGTGGGAAGGGTGTTCTGTGCCGGAAGCGGCGAGCCGCCCCGGGTCAAGCTCGTCGGGGCTGAAGCGGTCCCAAGCCTAACAGGGTGAGCCAGTGCGGATGGCCTTGGCCGGTCATCAGTTCCCGTGGGCTCTTGCCCTGGCGCTCGGCACTCCGGCTGCGTAGGAAGCGGCGGTGGTTCAGGAAAAAGCGCAGCAGATCGAGATACGAACCGCCCAGGTGTCGGCGCAGGGTGAAATAGGTGCGCAGCCGCGAGTTCAGGTTTTCCACGAGCGAGCTGCTGCGCGGGGTGTCCGCCATGGCCCGGCTCACGGCGGCGAACAGGGCGTGGAACTTGCCCCCGATCTGCGCCCGCAGCCGGTTCCATCC
>CAHJWU010000238.1 GCA_903643085.1 Rhodospirillales bacterium | reverse complement strand
CTCGCCCAACGCCGCGTCGCCCTCGTTCTGGGCGCCGAAGGGGCCGGCCTGCGCCGCCTCACCCGCGACACCTGCGACGAACTCGCAGGCCTGGCCATGCCGGGCAACATGGACAGCCTCAACGTCTCGGCCGCCGCAACCGTGGCCCTCTACGAACTGACCCGGAACTAGCCAGCAAACCCCGATCCGGGTCGCGGTCGTCTCGCCTCCGCCCAGACACCCCGGCGTTCACGTCCTCGCCAGACCGCCCCGCCTCATCCCCCTTTAACACCTCCCCGCTATCCTGCCCGCATGCAGAAGCCCAGCGCCCGACAAGCAGAGTGGCGGACGATGCCGGAGGCGCTGCAAACCGCGCTCGCCCGGCAGGCGATGCGCCAGGCGGCACTCATTGTCGCCGAACAGGCGGATTTGTTTGCCGTGCAATTCACCGCCGGCACGCTGACCGATCGCGGCGCCGCGGACGGGCTGCGGCTGTTCGCCGCCCTGTTGCGGGAGACCACGATGGACACCCTGCCGCCTATGGGGTCCGCGTAAGCTAAAGTTAAGGAAGCAGTCCTTTTTTGCAAAAAAGGAACAAAAAACTTTTGCTCCGCTGTCGCGGACTCTCCAAAGACCCGCCGCCAGGATGCAAAAGTTTTTTGCTTCTTTTTTGCAAAAAAGAAGGCCTTTCTTCCTTCCCGCCCTCCGCCCTCGACAATGCAAACCCCCTGCACCACCTTGCGCGAAGCACGGCCCTTCGCGCCGCCGCGGCAAACCACGCCCACGGAGCACCTCACGCCTATGACCAGCCACTGGACACCCACCGCGCGGACTCGCCTGGACGAGGAAGAGCCGGACCACGACCCGGACAGCCCGGACGTCCCGGCCCCGATCGGCCCGGACCAGAAGGAGCCCGAGGACAACAAGACCCTCAGCTCGCCGATAAACGAGCTCGAGCACCGGCTGCTCAAGCAGCGTAAGGTCCTGATTTTCGGCGCCATCGACGATAAGGTCGCCCGCGACGTCACCGGCCGCCTGCTCGCTCTGGCCAGCGCCAGCTCCGAACCCATAGACGTCTACGTCAACTCGCCCGGCGGCCACGTGGAGAGCGGCGACACCATACATGACATGATACGCTTCGTGGACGCCGATGCGCCCGTGCGCATGATCGGCACCGGCTGGGTCGCCAGCGCCGGCGCCCTCATCTTCCTCGCCGGCCACAAGGACCGCCGCTACTGCCTGCCGCAGACCCGCTTCCTGCTGCACCAGCCGATGGGCGGCGTGCGTGGCCCGGCCGTGGACATCGCCATCGAAGCCCGCGAGATCATCAAGATGCGCGAGCGCCTCAACCGCCTGATCGCCCACGAAACCGGCCAGGACTACGACAAGGTCGCCAAGGACACCGATCGCAACTACTGGATGAGTGCCGAGGAGGCGATCGCTTACGGCATGCTGTCGAAAATCGTACGCAGCGTCAAGGAACTCAGCTAAGTCGAAGACAGGCCTTCTTTTTTGAAAGAAGCAAAAAACTTTTGATCCCTGTCGGCGGCTGCTGAAACGGTCGCCGACAGGGAGTAAAAGTCTTTTGCTTCTTTTCTTCAGAAAAGAAGGCCTGTCTTACCCAACCATCGCCCGCAACGCCTCCAGCTCACCCAACGCATACACCAGCGCAGCCCGAAGCCGCTCTACCTCGCTCGCCTTGCGCGCCGGCGCCACCGGCACCTCCTGCATCAGCAGCTGCATCTGCGGCGCCTCGTCACCCGCGCGCTCCGCCTCCGCCGCCAGGCGCTCGCTCTCCGTCGGCGGCGGGATGTCGTCGGCCAGCCGCCCGCCGCCCTCCTGCAGCAGCCGCTGCACGCCCTTGATCGTATAGCCCTGGGTGTAGAGCAGGTCGGAGATCCGCCGCAGCAGGGCGATGTCGTCCGGCCGGTAATACCGCCGCCCGCCGCCCCGCTTCAGCGGTTTCACCTGCGGAAACTTGGTCTCCCAGAACCGCAGCACATGCTGCGGGATGTGCAGCTCGTCGGCCACCTCGCTGATCGTCCGGAATGCCCCGGCCGACTTGCGCAGCCGCAGCCGCCCTGCCTCGTCCGGCGCCTCCACCATCGCCAGCCTGTCGGTGGCGGCGCTCATAGATCGTCGGTCTCCGGGATCGCCTGGCCGTTGATCTGCGCCTTCAGCACCTGGCTCGGCCGGAACACCAGCACCCGACGCGGCAGGATCGGCACCTCCACCCCGGTCTTCGGATTGCGCCCGATACGCCGCCCTTTCTGCCTGACAGAAAACGTTCCGAACCCGCTGATCTTTACGGATTCCCCTGTCTCCAACGCCGTCGACACCCGCTCCAGCACGCTCTCCAGCAGCTCCGCCGACTCGTTCCGCGACAGCCCCACCTGGGCATAGATCCGCTCGGCGATGTGGGCGCGGGTGACGGTATTCATGTCATCAAGTTAATGAGCCACAGCGCGCGCGTCAATGAAATGACGCATGTTCAAGATGTTAGATGAACCGGCTCGGAGAGGCTGGAAGGCAAGGCAAGCAGTCCTTTTTTGAAAAAAAGGACCAAAAAACTTTTACTCCCCCGCATCTGCATCAGCCGGGTGCCGCCAACGAAACACGCCTGCTGACGCGTCCAGACGACAAAAGTTTTTTCAAAAAAGAAGGCCTTGCTTACCTGCCTAAAACCGCACCAGCGCCGACCCCCAGGTCAGCCCCCCGCCCAGCGCCTCCATCAGCACCAGGTGCCCCGCTTGTATGCGCCCGTCCCCCACGGCCTCGGCCAGCGCCAGCGGAATCGAGGCCGCCGACGTGTTCGCATGGCGGTCCACCGTCACCACCACGCGCTCCGCCGGCAGACCCAGCTTCTTGCCCATGCTGTCGATGATCCGCCGGTTCGCCTGGTGCGGCACCAGCCAGTCCACGTCCGCGTGGGACAGCCCGTTGGCCGCCAGCGCCTCGTCCACCGTGCCAGCCAGCTTGGTCACCGCGTGGCGGAACACCTCTGACCCTTTCATCACCAAGTGCCCCGGGCGCTCGGGCTGCCCCACCGCCCCGTCCACGTACAGGAGCCCCGCATGCGCCCCGTTCGCATGCAGATGGGTGGACAGAATTCCCGGCGCGCCGGCATCCCCGTCGCCTGCCTGCAGCAGCACGGCGCCGGCGCCGTCGCCGAACAGCACGCAGGTGCCGCGGTCCGTCCAGTCCAGTATGCGCGAATACACCTCGCTGCCGATCACCAGCGCCGTCCGGATCATGCCCGTCCGCAGGAACGCGTCCGCCATCGCCAGCCCATAGACGAACCCGCTGCACGCCGCGCTCACGTCGAACGCGAACCCGGTGGCCAACCCCAGCGCCGCCTGCACCCGCACGGCGGTCGCCGGAAACGCGTCGTCGGGCGTGGCGGTGGCCAGGATGATCGCGTCCACGCCAGCGGCCGCCACGCCCGCCTGCGCCAGCGCCGCCGCCGCCGCCCGCGTGCCCATGAAGGCGGCCGTCTCGTCCTTGTCCGCAATGTGGCGCTGCCGTATGCCGGTGCGCGCCGCAATCCATTCGTCGGACGTGTCCAGGCTACGCGAAAGCTCGTCATTGGTGACGACGCGGCGGGGCAGATAGCCGCCCACGCCGGTGATACGCGCGCGTATCACTAGCCCGCGGCCGCCAGAGCCGGTCCGGGGCCGGGCGGCTGCTCGGACAGCACGCCGCCCAGCCGGCCGAGACCCTCGCGTATGCGCTCGTTGAACCGGTGCTCCACCATGTCCAGTGCCACGTCGGTGGCATGCGCGAACCCCTCGGCGTCGGTGCCGCCATGGGACTTCACCACCACCCCGTTCAGCCCCAGCATCACCGCGCCGTTGTAGCGCCGCGGGTCCAGCCACACCCGCATCTGCTCCAGCCCGGGCCTGGCCAGCAGGTAGCCCAGTTTGGTCGAAAGGCTGCTGTTGAACACCTGGCGCAACAGGTCGCTGACCAGCTTCAGCGCCCCCTCGCCTGTCTTCAGCGCCACGTTGCCGGTGAAGCCGTCCGTCACCACCACGTCCGTGGTACCCGCAGCTATGTCATGCCCCTCCACGAAGCCATGGAACTGCCCGCCTATGTGGCTGCCGCGTATGATGTCGGCGGCCCCGCGCACCCGGTCGTCGCCCTTGACGTCCTCGCTGCCCACGTTCAGCACGCCGATCTTCGGCGCCGTGAGCCCCAGCACGGTGCGCGCGAACATGTCCCCCAGCAGCGCGAACTCCACCAGGTTGCGCGTGTCGCAGGCAATGTTCGCCCCCAGATCCAGCATCACCACGTCGCCGCGCGCCGAAGGCATGATCGCCGCCATCGCCGGCCGGTCGATACCCGGCAGCGTCTTCAGCACGATCTTGGACAGCGCCAGCAGCGCCCCGGTGTTGCCGGCCGAAACCACGCCCTGCGCCTGCCCGCACGCCACAGCATCGATCGCCAGCCGCATGCTCGCCTGCCGCAGCCGCAGCGCCACGGTCGGCTTGCAGTCGGCCGCGATCGCGTCGGACGTGTGGCGCACCACGCAGGCGTCCCGCGCCCGCGTGTTGCCCGCCAGCAAGGGCGCCAGCCGCGCCTGGTCGCCGACCAGCAGAAAACGCGCCGCGGGATGGCGGACGGAGGCTATGCCGATGCCGTCGACCACGATGTCGGGCGCGTTGTCGCCGCCCATGGCATCAACGGCCAAGCTGAAAGGCTGGCCGGCGGCGGTCAAAGCCTGGCTGGCAGCTTGGGCCGCGTCCATCGTCACAACCTCTCCGGCAGACGCGGACACGGCGCCCTGTCAGACGCGGACAGCACCCTTTAGGGCCTTGCCGGCCTGGACCACTTCACGGCCGTCATAATGCCCGCATGCCGAACATATGTGATGCGGACGCTTCAGCTCGCCGCAATTGCTGCAATCGGCGTGCGCCTCTGTCGGCAGCGCCTGGTGGCTGCGGCGCATGCCGCGGCGGCTGGGCGAGGTCTTCCGCTTCGGAACGGCCATGACGCGTAGTCTCCAATATACGGGATGCCCCCCGGCGCGGACGCCACGGGGACCATCGAGCCGCGCGGCTTATCAGAGGGGAACGCTGCAAGGCAAGGCAAGGCCTGCTTTTTTGAAAAAATGAGGTAAAAAACTTTTACCCCCGCCGGCGGCTTGCGGCCAGCGGGTCGCCATACGCGGCTGGCGTGAACGTGTACGCGGCGCTCAGGC
>CAHJWU010000237.1 GCA_903643085.1 Rhodospirillales bacterium | reverse complement strand
CGGCGTATCTCTCCGGCGCGCTGGCCGGGCGGCGCACGCCGGTCAAGGCGGCGCTACTGGACCAGGGCGTGGTGGCGGGCCTGGGCAACATCTACGTGTGCGAGGCGCTGTTCCGCGCCCGCATCTCGCCACGGCGGCTGGCGGCCAGCGTGGCAGGCGCGCGGGCGGCGCGGCTGGTGCCGCAGATCGTGGCGACGCTGACGGACGCGATCGCCGCCGGCGGGTCCTCGCTGCGCGACTACGTGCAGCCGAGCGGGGAGCTGGGCTACTTCCAGCACGCGTGGCGCGTGTATGCGCGCGAAGGCGAGCCGTGCGAGCGATGCCCGGGCAAGCCGGGGTGCCAGGGCGTCTCGCGTATCGTGCAGTCAGGCAGGAGCACGTTTTTCTGCGCGGTCACACAGCGTTAGGCAGGGTGGCTGGAACCAGGCCGCGCCCTGTGGTGGAATGCTTCCACACGGGAGTGCACCGATGCGACGTCTGGCCTGCCTTGCCTTCCTGACCGCCAGCGCCGCGGTACAGGCCCAGACGCCGGCGGCCAGGCCCACCGACGTCAACATCTATCCGAGCCTGACCCCGCAGGGCGGGCTGTACGACCTCAACGTCGCAGGTACACAGAACGGGCCGCCGGGCACGGTGGCGCTGACGACAGTGGCCCCTACGGCGAAGTACAGCTTCGAGAACATGCTTGCGAACACGCACGGCTACGTCTCCGCTGGCGTGTCCTCGCATGGCGGCGACAGTTTCGAGGGCGCGCTGAGCATCCCGCTGGTTCCCGGCCGCGCCGAGCTCGAAGTGGCGGCCGCCACCGGCCAGGACGGCGGCTACAAGATCGCCAACCTCCCCGGCAAGACGCCGCGCACCACCTACGACACCTACAGCGTGGGACTGGCCCTGCACCCGACGGACGACATCACCGCCTATATCGGCGTCAGCAGCGTGCGGCTGCACGGTTCCGGCCTTGGCCTCTACCCGTACGGAACACCGGGTCCGGTGGGCTTCCCAGCCTATTAGCGCGCGCGGCGTCAGGCGACAGCGGCCGGGCCGGGTGCAGGCCCGCGGCAGGCAAGCGGCTTTTCTCCGCAGGGCGGCGTGTCCTGCCTATTGCGCAACGGGCACGTGCAGGCCTACCCGCGTCACCATTCAGCACGCGCGTGCATCGTCGGGCGGCCGCTCGTCCTGCGCGTGCAGCCCGGTTCGTCACACGATTTTGTGATTAGAAGGAGCCGATAAGGCGGTTTTTGCGGATTTTTATGCGCTACGACGCAGGGCCATGAGGGACTGGCTGCTTCGAGGCGTCTATTGGTGCGGGTCGGAGTGCACGCTTCTGGGCACGATCGTGACGGGTGGAAAACGTTTTCTGCCGTCCCAGATAGCCCTCGCCATCGGCCTGTCCTACCTGTTCGTCCCGATCGACCTGATCCCAGACCGGACGCCGCTGATCGGACATCTGGACGAGCTTGCCTTCCTCGTCTGCGGCTTCCTTGCCGCCCATAAGCTCAGCCCCGCCGGGCAGAAGCCGCTGCGGGCAGGAGCCGCCGGAGCGTCCCGGCCGGCGCGGACCGCCGCCGGTGCGGGCCTGCCGAACTTCTTCATAGTCGGCGCGCCGAGATGCGGAACGACATCACTGTTCGCCGCGCTGGGCCTGCATCCAGACATCTTCTGCTGTCCGGTGAAGGAGCCGAACCACTTCGCCACCGACCGCAATGCGAAGCCCTCGGTGATCGCCAGCGCCATGCGCAGGGGCGCCCTGCTGACCGCGGGCGCGCCGGGCATGGCCGTCCTGCCGCGTGTGGCGACCACGCCCGATTTCGACACGTACCTTCATCTGTTCGACGGCTGGGCCGGGCAGCGCGCCGTGGGCGAGGCCTCGACGTCCTACCTGTTTTCGCGTACGGCCGCAGGCGAGATCGCCAGGCGGCGGCCGGACGCGCGTATCATCGTGGTTCTGCGCCAGCCGGCGGAGCGGGCGCTTTCGGAATACCAGATGCATGCGCAGCTGGGCCGCAAGATGGGCAGCACCGACCCGGACGGCGCCCTCGTGGGCGGCTTCGACGACCAGGACGCGATCAGCCTGTCCTCGATCATCGCCGCGAGCCTGTACGCGCCGCAGATCGAACGCTATTTGAAGGTGTTCGGCAGGGAGCAAATGCTGTTCCTGCGTTTCGAGGACCTCGCCGGCGCGCCTGCCGAGGCTCTGCGCAGCGTGTTCCGCCATCTCGGCGTGGACCCCGACCCTTGCGCCGACATCAGGCTCTCGCAACAGAACCAGAGCCGCGCCGTGCGCTTCCCTATGCTGAACCGGGTGCTGTTCACGAGCGGCCTGAGGGACGTGATACTTCATGCGATGCCCGGCTCGGTGAGGCGGCGCCTGGCGAAACGGTATTACGCCGCGGGGTCGGCCGATCTCCCGGCGGTGCCGCTCGACCTGTTTCGCGCCGACATCGCCGCGACGGAGCGCCTGACCGGGCTGGATCTGTCCGCCTGGGTCCGGGGCTGACGCCTCGTAGAAGTAAGCAAAGGCCTTCTTTTTTGCAAAAAAGAAGCAAAAAACTCTTATCTCGTGCGCAGGCTGAGGGGCTTTGCTTTTTTCGGAAATCCCTGGACGCTGCGGGTGCGGGCAAGGACGGCCCTGGCTGCTTCAGACCAGCCCGGCTCCGGAAAAGCCGCCGAACACGCCGAGCGCCGTGGTCAGCCCGGCCACCACGATCACCACCCACATGTACCAGCCGCGCAACCGGCGCTCGCCTGGCAGGCCGAACACCGCAAGCGCCACCAGGAAGCCGAGCACGAGCGGCAGCAGAAGCGCGTTCATCACCTGCACGCCCACGTTCAGGCTGACCAGGTTCGGCCAGACGGCCACCAGCGCGGCGCCGGCCACCACGCACAGGCTGTAGATGCCGTAGAACCAGCGCGCCTGCAGCGGGCGCAGCTCCAGCGAGCGCCGGTAGCCGGCGACCTCGCCCACACCCCAGGCCAGCGCCAGCGACGCCACGATGGCGGCCACGAGCCCGGCGCCCAGCACGCCAAGCGAGAACACCAGGCGGCCCGCGCCCTGGCCCAGGAACGGGGTCAGCGCCTGGCTCATCTGGCCCACCGTGGTCAGGCTGGCGTTCGGGTTGTGCGCGCCGATCGTGGCCGCGCAGGCGATCAGCACGGCGCCCATCACCAGCTGGGTCAGCACGGCGCCGACCGCGGTATCGACACGCGCCGCCGTGTAGTGCTCGGGCCGCAGCTTCTTATCGGCGACCGCGGATTGCTGGTAGAACACCATCCACGGCATGATCACGGCACCTATGTTGGCCGCCGACAGGTACAGGTAGTCCGGGTTGTGCCAGGGTATGCTGACCGCGCCGCGCGCCATGTCGCCCAAGGCGGGATGGGCGGCCCAGGCGACGAAGAAGAACGCGAACTCGAACAGGCCCACGGCGATCGCCACGCGTTCCACGCGGCGGTAGGAGCCGGTCAGCACCACGACCAGCAGGGCCGCGGCGGCCAGCCCCAGGGTGATGGCGCGCGGCACGCCGTACAACTCGCCCACGCCGGCCACGCCGGAGAACTCGGTCAGCAGCGCGCCGGCGGTGGCGACGGCCAGGCCGATCGCGGAGACCCAGGCCCAGAAGCGGCCGAAGGTCTCCGCGATCAGCTCGCCGTGGCCGCGGCCGGTGAAGATGCCGAGGCGGACGGTCAGTTCCTGCACCATGTAGAGGATGGGAATGAGGATGAGCTGCTGGCCGAGCAGGCGGTAGCCGAACTGCACGCCGCTCTGGCCGGCGGTGATGACGCTGCCCACGTCCGTGTCCGCGAGCATGACCACGAGGCCCGGGCCGAACACCGCCATCGTGCGCGCGAGCCGCTGCGGGAGGGAGCGGGACGGGGCAATCTGCTGGGACAAGGGCATGGGCTCCTGCGCATCTGATAGGAGATGCGAACGGTTCTCATTTGGGTAGTCGTGCGCGGACACGAAGTCAAGGCGAGGCGGGCGATCCCTGTCCTGCAGCGGGGCCGCCGCCTGAGGGCGGCTTTCTCGCCACCTTCCGGCGGGGACGGGGAATTCCTGCTTGCCTGCCGGGGAGAAGGCGTGCCTTGCCTTGCCTTTCCACAGACGCCAGAACCTGCCCAGATGCTGACCCTTCACGACAGCGCCCGCCGCCTGCGCGTGCCCTTCGAGCCCGCCGATCCCGCGCATGTCCGCATGTATGTCTGCGGCCCGACCGTGTACGACCTGCCGCATCTGGGAAACGTCCGCTCCACGGTGGTGTTCGACGTGCTGGCCCGCCTGTTGCGCGCGCTGTACCCGCGCGTCACCTACGTGCGCAACATCACCGACGTGGAGGACAAGATCACCGCGCGCGCGGCGGAGAACCGGGAGAGCATCGCCGCACTGACGGCGCGTACGGCCGCCGAGTACCAGGCGGACATGGCCGCGATAGGCAACCTGCCGCCGGACATCGAACCGCGCGCGACCGGTCACGTGGCGGAGATGATCGCGCTGATCGGCAACCTCATCGCGTCCGGCCACGCCTACGAAGCGTCCGGCCACGTGCTGTTCGACGTTCCCAGCTTCCCTGGCTACGGCAGCCTGTCCGGCCGGTCGCCGGAGGACCTGCTCGCCGGCGCCCGCGTGGAGACCGCTCCTTACAAGAAGCACCAGGGCGATTTCGTGCTGTGGAAACCGTCGGCGCCGGAGCAGCCGGGCTGGGCCAGCCCCTGGGGCTTCGGGCGCCCGGGCTGGCACATCGAATGCAGTGCGATGTCCTGGCGCTACCTGGGCCAGGATTTCGACATACATGGCGGCGGCTCCGACCTGCTGTTTCCGCATCACGAGAACGAACGCGCGCAGAGCCTGTGCGCGTTCCCCGGGGCGCGTTTCGCGCGGATCTGGCTGCATAACGGCATGCTGCAGGTGAACGGCGAGAAGATGTCCAAGAGCCTGGGCAATTTCCTCACGTTGCGCGACGTGCTGGCGCGCGCGCCGGCCGAGCTGATCGCGCAGGCGGGGGCGGTACGGCTGCTCATCCTGCGCACGCAGTATCGCGCGCTGCTGGACTTCACCGACGCGGCGCTGGCGGCGGCGCGCCAGGAGCTGGACCGCTTCTACCGCGCGCTTGAGCGCACGCCGCCCGTGGCACAGGGCGCGCCGCCGCGCGCGTTCCTGGACGCGCTCTGCGACGATCTGAACACGCCCGGCGCCATCGCCGTGCTGCGCACGCTGGCCG
>CAHJWU010000236.1 GCA_903643085.1 Rhodospirillales bacterium | reverse complement strand
CCAGCAGCCGCCAGACGGATGGGTGGCGCGCGACGGTGAGCAGGGCCGCCGCGCGGTGGCCCTCGGCCGCACGCCTCTGGGCGGCGATGTAGTGCACCATCACGCGGTACTGCCTGTCGCGCCGCTGCAGCATTTCGACCACATCGGTCTCGCCTTTTGCCCGCATGCGGGCGATGAAGACAGCGTTCGCCGCAATCGCGCCGCGGTAATCGTAGCGCCAGGCGCCCGCGCCCGTCTGCGTCCATTTGCGCGAGACGGTGCCGAACGGCAGCGTCCAGCGGTAGAGCGGCGCCGCGCAGACGGCCAGGCGGCCGCCCGCCACGAAATACTCCATCAGGTAGGTGAAATCCTCCGCCAGCCGGCTGCCTTCGTGATAGGTCAGGTTGTGCGCGAGCACGAAGCTGCGGCGTATCACCGGCTTGAGCAGGCCGTAGTCGAAATCCGCGTAGCTGTCGGCGGCGGACACGAACTCTGGCTTGCCCACCACCGCGTCCGGCCTGGCCGGGTCGAAGGCGGTGCGCAGCACGGTGCCGAAGCCGCTCTCGCCCGGCACCCCGGCATCGACGTATTCCAGGTTGTCCGCCGCCATGTCCACGCCGTGCCGCTCGGCGACGGCGATGAGGCGCGCCAGGCGGTCGGGCGCGTAGGAATCGTCGGCGTCGAGCACGGCCACCCAGTCGCCGCGCGCCTGGCCCATCATCACGTTCATCGCATGCGGCTTGCCGGCGTTTTCCGCCTGGCGCAGCACGCGTATGCGCGGGTCGCTCCGCGCGGCGGCTTCGGCCAGCGCGGCGCTGTCGTCGGTGCTCGCGTCGTCGGTCACCAGTATCTCGATGTCCGCAAGCGTCTGCGCCTGGGCGGAGGCCAGGCAGCGCGGCAGGGTGGAGGCGCTGTTGAACACCGGTATCAGGATGCTGGCGCGGAGCATCAGGCGCGCCTGCGACGCGGGAAAGCATGCCTCCGCAAACACCGAGGCGGCCGGTCAGCCTGGGCCTGACGTGTCCCGCTTGCCTTCAAGCGAAGCCTCTCCTGCCTCACCCGGTCAGACATCGAGCACCCGCTCCGGCGAGAGCCGCCCACGCACCAGATCGACGAAGGCAAGCGCGTTGCCGAGCAGCCGCCCGCGCCTGTCTATCCAGGGCTCGGACCATACGGCACCCAGCCCGTTTGCCGCCACGTTGCGCCCCACGCTGCCGAGCGCCCGACGCCAGGAGTAGCTGCCTTTGGCGCGCAGGTAGATCGGGTTGGCGACCTGCGAGTAGCCCAGCCTGCGCCCCGAGGCGCGGGCCGTCTTGGCGCCGAGATGCACGCCGCGCGCGCCGTGCAGCTTGACGATCCGGCCGTAGAGCTTGATGCGGTGCGTGAAATCGATGTCCTCCGACCAGGCGTAGAGCGGCAGCCGCTCGTCGAAGCGCAGCGCGTGGGCGCGCGCCACGCCGAGGCGGATGGCCATATTGCAACCATAGGCGTGCGGCGCCGGCTCGAAACGGCTCGTAGGCGCCGCGCGGTCGCCGGCGATCAGCGCCAGTCCCTGCGCCACGGACAGGCCCGGGCCTTTCGCGTCGTCGGCGATCGGCAGGCCGGTCGCGGCGACGATTTGCGGGTCCGTGACAAATGCGTCACGCACGGCCTGGAGGTAGCGTGGGGCCGCCAGGAAATCGTCGTCGAAAAACACGATGACGTCACAATCTTCGGCGGCGGTCAGGATGACGTTGCGCTGTTTTGGCAACCCGGGCGCACTTTCCTGCAGGATGACAGTGCTGTTGGCTGACAAACCCGTGACGTCAGACGGTTTCGTGTAACAAATGATAACTCTGGTGGGCGAAAGACTTTGCGTAAGCGCGCAATTCACCGCCTGGGAGAGTATCTCGCTACGTCCGCTGGTTGCAAACCCGACTGCGATACGCATGGAATTTCAGCCTTTTCGCCCGGATTGGCCGCACCGCCGTTACACAGCCTCAACGCAGGGACGTGATCCGGAAGATGCTTGCACATTGTTGAATAAAATGTGACTGCTGCACTGCACAAACGGTTTGGAAACTTCTTGGGTGACCGCTCGCTATGACGTATCGGAGCCCGCTAAAGGGTGGTCCGTCGGCGGGCAAGAAACCCGGCCACGCTGTCTTTGTAGAGATTACCGGAGTCGGCCGATGGCAGTCGTCCAGCGCATTCAGCGCCTGTATCCTTTTTATTTCGACCAGGCGTTCGGAGCCATTCCAGGGTCCGAGCGGCATAGGTCGGCGATCTGGGCGAGCAGGCGGCTGGCGGTCTGCGGCGCGGCGCTTCTCGGCGCTGACCTGCTGGCGTTCGCACTGTCCGTGGCCGCCGCCTACCTGGCCTGCCTGATACCCGGCGTGCATGGGGCAAGCGGCACCGCGGCGCAGGACCTGGCGCTCGGTGCCGCGGCGCTTGCCGGGATTATCGGCTATTTCAGCTCGCACGAGCATTACGAGCACCGCGTGCCGTTCTGGGCGGAATGCCGGGACGTGGTGCGCGGCACCGGGTTCGCCGTTATGCTCACGGCGACCGCGGCTTTCCTGCTGACGCTGGGCATCCCGCGGGTTCCCGTCATGGCGGCGGTGGTCGCGTTTCCGCTGTCCCTGCTGCTGCTACGCCGGCTGGCGCGCACGGCGCTCAACGCCGCTGGCCTGTGGCGCATGAACGTCGTGGTGGTCGGCGAGGGTGCCTGGAGCGCCCAGGTGGAGACGGCGCTGCGGGCGGAGCGCGGGCTGGGCTATGACGTGGTCGCCCATGCCAGCGCCTCCGCCCTGCGCAGCGGCGCCGGCGGGGCGGCGGCGGAAGGCGTCTGGAGCCAGTTGCTGGCCCATCACGATGCCCAGCTTCTCGTGCTCGCGCACGACACCGAAGGCCGCCTGCCCGCCTCGCTTATCGCCAACCTGGTGCGCGAGCGCGTGCCTTACGCCCTGCTGCCGAAGCTGGACGGCCTGCCCTCGGTGGGAGCGCGGCACACCTATCTGGGCCAGGAAACCGTCATGCTCAGCTACCGCAACAATTTGCGCAAGCCGATCGCCCGGGCGGCCAAGCTGGCGTTCGACGTGGTGGCCGCCAGTGCCGCGCTGCTGGTTCTGGCGCCGGTGATGCTGGTCATCGCCGCGGTCATCGGCCTGGATGGCGGGCCGGTGTTCTACGCCCACACGCGTATCGGCGCGCGCGGCCGGGTGTTCCGCTGCCTGAAGTTCCGCTCCATGGTGACGGACAGCGAGGCCGCCCTGCAGACGCTGTTCGCGCGCGATCCGGACGCCGCCGAGGAATGGGCGCGCACGCAGAAGCTGCGGCGCGACCCGCGCGTCACCCGGATCGGCCGGCTGCTGCGCAAGACCAGCCTGGACGAGTTGCCGCAGCTTCTCAACGTGCTGCGCCTGGAGATGAGCCTGGTCGGGCCGCGCCCCATCGTCAGCCTGGAAATCCCCAAATACGCCGAGGACATCGCCTATTATTACGAGACCCGGCCAGGCATCACCGGCCTGTGGCAGGTGAGCGGCCGCAGCGACACGACCTACGCCCAGCGGGTCCAGCTCGACAGTTTCTACGTGAAGAATTGGAGCATCTGGCAGGATTTCTCCATCATCGCCCGGACCATTCCCGCCGTGGTCTCCGGCCGCGGCGCCGGGTAGTCGCGATGAACCCGTTCACGGCGGTCTTCGGCTGGTGGCGCCGGCGCCGCGCCGCCGCCATGGCGGCCAGCGCGCCGGGCGAGCGGATCGCGCCGGTGATGTCCGCGCGGCCTTCCGCCGCATCGCCCAACGAGGTGTTCACACCCACCCGGCCGCGCGCCGGCCGACGCACCCTGGTGGGCCGTGAAGCCGAGCTGCAGCGCATCCTGGACGGCATACTCGACGACACCGCCCACGTGGTGCTGTATTCCGAGCGCGGCCGCGGCAAAACCTCGCTGTCCAACCTCACCATCGAACAGCTCCGCCGCCGCGGCGCCATCGTCGCGCGCTGCGCCTGCGAGGCGGAAACCACGTTCGACACGATGATACGCGCGCTGGCGCGCGACCTGCCGCGCTCCCTGCTTGCCCAGGGCGACATCGGCGGCGCCCAGGGCAGCGGCGTCCAGGGCGGCGGCAGCCAGGGCAGCGACGACCAGGGCTGCGAGGCGGTCCTGCCGCCGCGCGCCATACGCCCGGCGGACGTGGCCGCGATCCCCGCTGCGCTGAGCTGCGACATGGCCGTCTTCGTGATCGACGAGTTCGACCGCGTGGTCGATTTCGAGACCCGCACGCGCCTCGCCGACACGATAAAGCTGCTGTCGGACCGCGGCCTGCGGCTGTATTTCATGGTGGTCGGCGTGTCGGACACGCTGGAGCAGATCATCGGCCAGCATCCCTCGATACAGCGCAACATCGTGGGCGTGCACCTGCCGCTGCTGCGCGACGACGAGATCGCCGACATGCTGACCAAGGGCGGACGCCAGGCCGGCATCGTCTTCAACCCGCAGGCGACCGGCGTGGTGCAGGGCGTGGCCCGTGGCATGCCCTACATGGCGCAGCTCCTCGGCCTGCGCATCGCGCAGTCGGCGCTGCGCCACGCCGAAGACGACGACGCCCAGGTGACGGATGCGGACGTGCTGGGCGCCGTGCAGCGGCTGATCGATGAGGCCTCCTCGATGGTCCTGACGACCTACTCCGCCTTGGGGGCAGAGCCGCATCTCGGCATGGTGCTGCTGCGGCTGGCCGGGGCCGAGCAGGACCAGTGGGGCCGCATGGCGGTGGCCAAGGCCGCAGACGGGCTGCTGGTCGGCGGCGTCCGGCTCGGCCTGCCGCACTGGCAGCGCCTGCGCGAAGCTGGCGTGGTGGTGCAGCCGGACGGCGAGGCGGGGCCTGCGCAGTTCCGCGACCGTCCGCTGATCTACCACGTGCTGTTGCTTGCCGCGCGTACGGCGTTGCGGACGCGCATGGCGGGCACCGCGGAGATCGATCAGCTGGACATGGCGCGGTGAGTGGGCAGGCAAGCAGTGCTTCCTTGAACGACAGGGCCGGAAGATGTCTGCTGCCAGCGCTGTTTCGCCGGCTTGCGGCGTTGAGGACACCAGCGCCAGTCGGAACAGTCCCGCGACGGCGCGACCAGTCGTCTTGTGGTCCTTTGCCAAGACGAACCGCTTTCCTGCCTGACGGGGACCCGAGGACATTTTGCCATGGATAGCCTGGTAGATCGCGCCGCCCCGCCGCCACCCGCAGCACCCGCCGCCGGCCGCCCGGCCG
>CAHJWU010000235.1 GCA_903643085.1 Rhodospirillales bacterium | reverse complement strand
GATCTGGGGCTGCCTGAGCGAAGGCCACGGCCGGCATCGCGAATGCGGCGCTGAAGGCCAGCGCGGCGGCCAGGGTGGGCAGGCGGATCGTCTTGTTCATGGTCACTCCTATGTGGCGGGACGCTGCGGGCGCCGCCAAAGCTGCCGGTCTGCCGGTGTCACTCCGCACCGTTCAGTTTGAACTGTATGTTCCATTGGTGCTGCGCAGCCAATGCCACACCGTTATGGGTTCGCGGATGGAAGCGCTGGCGTTTTAGATAGGCCAGCGCCGCGCTGCCGAAGGCCGACCCGCCCGAAGCGGAGTCGATCCGGCAATTGCTCGTGGAGCCGTCGGCGCCCACGTCGCACGTCACACGCGCCGAACCTTCGCGTTCCTCTTCTTGCATCTGCGGCGGGTACTGCAGCGGCGGCCCCGCGATCGACCTCTCGCTCACGTCGCGGTCCGGCTGGGCCGGTGCCGTGGGTGCCGGCGCGGTCGGGTGATACGCCTGCGGCGGCGGCGCCTCATGTGTCACCGCCGTGATCACATGCTGCTGCGGCGGCGGCTGCACGTTGATCTCTGGCGGCGGAATGAACGGCGGCGGCGGCGCCGCCAGTTGCGGCGGCGGCGGTGGCGGTGGCGGCGGCGGTGGCGGTGGCTTGTCTTCCTGCACGATCTTGGTCTCGAGCGGCGCCTTCAGCTTCTCGATGATGTTCGAGCCGAGGCCCTCGACCAGCGCGTAGATAAGCAGCACATGGAACACGATGACGATGGCACCACCCACGAGGTGGCGCGTCGGGCTCCTGCTTTGCTCGGCGTAATTCATGCCGCGCACTCCTTCATACGATCTCGTCTCCTGCTTCCCTGCGCGGCACGTGGCCGGCCGGGCTGAACCTGTTGCGTAAGCTGCCGATGGTGCACGCTGACACGCCCGCCCTCAAGGCTGGCGTAAGCGTCACCCCCGAATTGCCCACGTGATCCGGATTGCCAAACCCGTTGCTCGTTGCGTTGCAAATCCCGTTCCTCGTTGCGGGACCGCACCGCCTGCCGGCGCGTCTGCCGCGCACGGGCCTGCAACGGCCGAACGCCAGGCGGCACCGCCGGGCGGACGCGGAAAGCCGGGAATTGCTGTGGGATCAGAACGTTGCACCCGCTTTGTTGGTGATTGCTTGCGGCGATCTTTACCAGCTTTCCCGGCGGCGGCAACGTCCCATGCGGCGCCTGGACCCTCAGCCGGGCCGCCTGTACGTGCCGCAAAGCGTCTTCAACTTGTCCGCAAGTTCGCCGGACGTGTCGGACACCGGGTCGTCGATCTGCGCCAGGGTGACCGCGCCGCCGGACAAGATGGCGTAGAATTGATGAAAGCCCACGTATTTCTGTTGGGCGGACTGGAAGTTCACCCAGCCGCAGACGACGTGTTCGCCGCCGACGAAGGGCAGCTCCGCATCGAACTGCCAGAGCGTGGTCTGCGGCAGCAGGAACGCGGGGGACAGCTTCTCCTCGATGCGGTCGCGGATTTCGGTGGCGACCTCGCCGGCCGCCGCCCCTGCCGGCACGCCGGCGAACACAGACCCCAACATGCCGGCCACCAGCCACAACCGCATCACGCTCTCTCTCCGTAGCGCCCGCCAGCTTCGGGCCGGGCCGAGGATACACGGCACGATCTCCCGCGCCAAAGCCCCTGCCCCTTGCCGCGGCACCTGGTGCGCGCCACGTTCGGGGTATGCGCGAGCGGGTGCCACAGACGATCGACATGACGGCGGACGGCGAGTTCGTCCACGCCCAGCCGCGCCCCACCTGGCCGCTTCGTCTCGGGTTGGGCGCCGCTTTGGTGGCAGTGGTTGCCGGCGCGGTCACCGTGGCCGCGGTGTTCCTGTGGATCGCGTCCGTGATGCTGCCGGTGGCGCTCGTGGCCGGCGCGGTGGCGTACCTGGCTTTTCGGCTGCAGGGGCGCAGGTAAGCAAGCAGTCCTTTTTGCAAAAGGACCAAAAAACTTTTGCTTTCTGGTGGCGCCTGTCTCAACGCAAGCCGACAGGGATCAAAAATTTGCTTCTTTTTTGCAAAAAAGCAGGCCTTGCCTACTCCGCCGCCAGAAGCTCCCGCTGCGACAGCCCGAACGCCTTCGCCAACAGAACGAACGACCGCTGCCTCGCCGCCGGATCGTGCACCGCCGTCACCACCGCGATCTCATCCACGCCGTGGGTCCGCCCGATCGCCTCCAGCCGTTCGCGCACCACGCCCGGCGTGCCGTAAGCGCTGCGCTCGCGAGTCAGCGCGTTTCGCGCGATTTCGGCCGCGGTGAAGGGGTAGGCGGCGGCGGCTTCCGGCGAGGGCAGGGGGACGAAGCGGCCGCGCTCGCGCTCCGCCCGCCAGACCTCGCGCGGCGCGAACAGGCGCTCGGCCGCCGCCTGGGTGTCGGCGGCGAGTGCGAACACGGCGATGGCGCTATGGGGGTCCGGATGAGCCGGGCTCGGCCGGTAGGTGGCGCGGTAGAGTTCGAGCGCCTCCAGGGCGCCTTGCCCCTCGGTGAAGAAATAGGCGTAGCAATAGGGCAGGCCGAAGAAGGCGGCGACCTGCGCGCCGTAGGTGGAGCTGCCGAGGATCCAGACCTCCGGCGAGTCCGGACCGGCCGGCTGCGCCACCACGCCGCGGAACGGATGGCTGTCCGGCAGCGCGCCGCCACCGACCCAGGCCATCAGGTCACGCAACTGGGCGGGAAAGGCGTTGGCGGCTTCTGCGGCATTCGGGTTCAGCGCGAACGCGGTGCGGCCGTCCGACCCCGGGGCGCGGCCCAGGCCGAGGTCGATGCGCCCCGGCGCCAGCGCTTCGAGCACGCGGAACTGTTCGGCCACCTTCAGCGCGCTGTAATGCGGCAGCATCACGCCGGCGCTGCCCAGCCGTATGCGCGACGTGACCATGGCGAGGGCTGCCAGCAGCACCTCGGGCGCCGAGCCGGCTATGCTGTCGCTGCTGTGGTGTTCGGAGACCCAGAAGCGGTGATAGCCCAGGGCGTCGCAGAGCCTGGCGAGCTCGACCGTCTCGCGTATGGCGGCGGCGGGCGGCCGGCCGGAGACGATCATCGACTGGTCTAACACGGAGAGGCGCATGGGGCGCAGGTGGGCGTGCGGCGCCGGCGCGCCAAGGGCGAAAGCGAGACCGTAGTCTTTTCGGAGAAAGCAAAGACTTGTGGTCCCTGTCGGCGGGTGCTGAAGCCGCGCGCGACGGCGGATCAGGGTTACTCCCTCGCCCACTCCCGCCACAGCAGTATCAGCGCGGCCATGATCGCCGGCCCGAGGAACAGCCCGATCAGCCCCCAGGCCTCCACGCCGCCCAGTATGCCCAGCAGCACCCAGAGGAACGGCAGCTTGGTGGCGCCGCCGATCAGCACCGGCCGGATGAAATGGTCGGCGATGAACGTCACCGCCATGCCGGTCAGGAACAGGCCGATCGCCCAGGCGGCCGAGCCGTCCGTGGCCAGCAGCAGCGCGGCCGCGCCGAACACGACGGGGGCGGCGAACGGGATCATCGCGGCCACCGCCGTCAGCGCGCCGAAGATGGTGGGGTGCGGCACGCCGGCGACCGCGTAGGCGACGCCCAGGACCAGGCCCTCGCCCAGGCCCACCAGGACCAGGCCGTTCACCGTGCCGTGGACCGAGGTGATGATCTGCAGCCCCACGCGCTCGCCATGCGGGCCGAAGGTGCGTATGGCGGCGCGGCGCATCTGGTTGGAGACGCCGGCACCCTCCTTGAACAGGAAGAACAGCGTCAGCAGGGTGAACACGAAGATGGTCAGCCGGCGCGTCACCTGTTCGCCCACCGCGCGGCCCATGTTGCCGGCGCGGCCGTGGCCCACGCGCTCCACCAGCGCGCGCGCCTCGCCGGGGTCGGCCAGGTTCTGCTTCCACCAGCCATCCAGCTGGGCCTGGCCGAACGGCAGCTTTCGCAGCGCGGCCGGCTCGGGTATGCCGTGTTCCTGCGCTCCCTTCGCCCAGTCGGCGGCTTCGTGCCCCTCGCGCGCGAGCTGCACGCCCACCAGGCCTACGGGCACGATGAACACCAGGGCGACCGCCAGGGTGAAGGCGCCGGCCACCAGCACGTCGTGCCGCCGCACCGCGGGGTTCGACAGCGCGCGCTGGTAGAGCGGCCACAGGGCGATGGCGAAGATGGCGGCCCAGGCGAGCGCCGGCAGGAAGCCGCGCAGGGTGAACAGGCCGAGCAGCAGCAGTATGAGGGCGAGCGCGCCCATGGCGACGCGCTGGGGGGGTGTGCTGGTCTGCAGGTCTGGCATCGGGAGCACGGCCTTCTGTGTTCGCCGGCGTCAACAGCCTGATGTCCGGGGACAGCGCAAGGCGGGTCCGGCGCCGTAGCGAAGGCAAGCAAGGCCTTCTTTTTCGAGAAAAAGAAGCAAAAGGCTTTTATCCGGCTGTCGCGGCATCTTCCGGCAGGCGCGCGACAGCGGAGTCAAAAGTTTTTTGCTTCTTTTTTTCAAAAAAGAAGGCCTTGCCTGCCTGGCCCTTGGTCAGAAGGCGACATGCCCGAAGATCGCCACCAGCACCGCATAGGCAGCGCCGCCGACAAGGAAGCCCACCAGCGTTCCGTTCATCCGCACGTATTGCAGGTCCCGCCCGACGCGCAGCTCGATGCGGTCCACGAGCGTCGCGGTGTTCCACGACCCGACGACATCGCCCACGAAAGAGGCAATCTGCGTCTGCGCCGCGGGCAGCAGGCGCACCACCAGCCGCTCGGCTGTACGCTGCAGCCTGGCGCTCGCCTGGGGGTCGGTGGCCAGCAGCTCGCCCAGGTTGCGCACCGCGCCTTCCACCAGCGCGGCGATGTGGCCGTTCGGCCTGGCGGCATCGGCTTCCAGGGTCAGGCGCAGGCGGGACCACAGATCCAGGGTCCAGGCCTGTACCGTCTGGTGGCCGACGATGCGGCGGAACGCACGGCCCAGTTCGGCGGCGCGCGCCGGATCCTCTTCCATGAGCGCTATCTCGCGCCGGACCCACATGTCGAACGCCTCGCGTATCTCCGAGCCGTCCGGGTCCATCTTGTCCAGCTCCGTGTTCACCGTGGACAGCAGGCGCGTGGCTATGCTGGCGCCGAGCGCCCAGCCCACCAGCCGGCCGCCCTGGTCGCGCACCCGCTCCTCGATCAGCGAACGGAGCTGCGCCTCCTTGTCCAGCATGCCGGCGCGCAGCTTCACCAGGATGAACCCGAACATCTCCTGGTGCCGGCCGCCATCAACCAGGCCGCGCAGCG
>CAHJWU010000234.1 GCA_903643085.1 Rhodospirillales bacterium | reverse complement strand
GGCGCCCGTGGCCGAAGCGCCGGCCGGGTTGTTGCCGCTGCACCGCGGCCCGCCACCCGCCGCCCTGTGCACCGTCGCCCCGTTCCACGCGGCCGACGGCGGCACCACCCCTGTCGCCATGACCATCAGCAACGACGGCGGCTACTGCGCGGCCACGCTGACCGCCGGCAACGGCCAGCCCTACGACGCGCCACTGGTGCCCACGCGGCCGTTGCACGGCGACGAGACCGTGGTGCGCTACAACGGCAAGACCAGCGTGGAATACGCGGCCAGGCCCGGCTACGTGGGGCCGGACAGCTTCACGGTGCGGCTGATCCTGCGCGGCCAGAGCGGCTACACCACGCTGAACGTGACGGTGAATGTGCAGGGGACGGTCAAGACGTCCTAGGCAAGGCAAGCAGTTCTTTTTTGAAAAAAAGAACCAAAAAACTTTTACTCCCTGCGGTGGCTCAACAGCTTCGTGTTTCCTGAAGCACCAGGCTGCATCAGATGCGGGTAGTAAAAGTTTTTTGGTTCTTTTTTTCAAAAAAGAACTGCTTACTTCCTGCGCCTAACCCGAAAGCCCCCAAAACCAGTGCGCATTGTCGTAGCCATGTCCGGCGGCGTGGACAGCAGCGTCGTCGCCGGCCTGCTGCATGAGGCCGGCCACGACGTCATAGGCGTGACGCTGCAGCTGTACGACCACGGTGCCGCTTCCTCCCGCAAGGGCGCGTGCTGCGCGGGCCAGGACATACATGACGCGCGCGATGTGGCAGACCGGCTCGGCATCCCGCATTACGTGATAGACGCCGAAGCCCGCTTCCGCACCGCGGTCATCGACGATTTTGCCGGCGCCTACGCCGCCGGCGAGACGCCCGTGCCGTGCGTGCGCTGCAACCAGGGGCCGAAATTCACCGACCTGCTCGGCATGGCGCGCGACCTCGGCGCCGAAGCGCTGGCCACCGGCCACTACGTGCGCCGCGTGGAAGGGCCGGGCGGCGCCGAGCTGCACCGGGCCGCCGACCCGCAGCGCGACCAGAGCTGGTTCCTGTTCGCCACCACGCGTGCGCAGCTGGCGTTCTGCCGCTTTCCGCTCGGTGACATGCCGGACAAGGCGGCCACGCGGCACGTGGCGGCCCGGCTGGGCCTTGCGGTGGCGGAAAAGCCGGACAGCCAGGACATCTGTTTCGTGCCGAACGGCAGTTACGCGGACCTCGTGGCCAGGCTCCGGCCGGAGGCAGCCGAGCCGGGCGACATCGTGGCGGAGGACGGTCGCGTGCTCGGGCGCCACCGCGGCGTCGGCCGTTATACGGTTGGTCAGGCCAAGCGGCTGGGCGATGCCCGTACTGCCGGCGGCGAAGGCCGGGTGGTTGTCCGGCTCGAGCCCGGCACGAGGCGGGTCGTGGTGGGGCCGCGCACGACCGGGACGGCGCGGCTGACGCTGCGGGAGATGAACTGGCTGATAGATCCCGCGGCGGGAGGCGTGAACTGCCACGTCAAGCTGCGCGCGCGGGACGGCCTGCGCGCGGCGAAGGTGGTGCCCACGGACGGCGCTGGCGCGACAGTGGAGCTGGAGGAGCCGGCGCTGCCCGCCCCGGGGCAGGGATGCGTGCTCTACGCCGGTGAGCGCGTTCTGGGCGGTGGCTTCATCACCCGGGCCGCATAGGCCAAGGAGGAAAGGCCCCGCCGTCAGGCGAGGGCCTTTCCAGCCGACTAGGCACGCCTGAGCAGCATCACGATCAGGACGATCAGCAAGATCGTGCCCAGGCCGATGCCGCCATACCCGTAATGGCCGTAATCCGCGCCGCCCCAGCCGCCGAACGTGGTGCCGAGCCCGCCGCCGAACAGCAGGATGACCAGTATTATCAGGAGTATCAGACCCATCGTGCGTAACCCTTTGCAACAGTCGCGAAGTGACACTGAAACTGCCTGGCTGGCATAAAGTTGCCGCTTTCGGAACGTTCACCGGGTCTGCCCGGCGCGGTCGCGGCGCGGTAATGCCGAGGCGCAGGCGTTCTCGGTCCACTCTTGCCGGAGCAGGATTGCCCGCTTTCGGGCGGCCTCAGAACAGCCCTTCTATCAAGCCGTCCGCATCGAGGCGTATGCTGTTGGCCGCCGGTACACGCGGCAGGCCGGGCATCGTCATGATGTCGCCGCACAACGCCACCACGAAACCCGCGCCGGCAGAGAGGCGCACGTCGCGCACAGGAAGCGTGAAGCCCTCGGGCGCGCCGAGCAGTTTGGGATCGGCGGAAAAACTGTACTGAGTCTTGGCCATGCAGACGGGCAGGTGGCCGTAGCCGGCCTGTTGCCAGGCGGCCAGCTTGCGTGCGGCCGCCGGTTCGATCGCCACGTCGTGCGCGCGGTAGATCCGCTGCGCCACCGTGCGTATCTTCTCGGCCAGCGCAAGCTCGGGCGCGTAGAGCGGCCGGAAGGCCGATGGCTGCCCGAGCAGCGCCCGCACCGCCTCCGCAAGTTCTGCCGCACCCGCCCCGCCGTCCGCCCAGTGCCGGCAGACCACCACGCGCACGTCCATCGGCGCCAGCGCGTCGCGCACCGCCTGGATTTCCGCTTCCGTGTCCCCGGTGAAGTGGTTCAGCGCCACCACCACAGGCAGCCCGAAACGCCGCATGTTCTCCACATGGCGCACCAGGTTCGGCGCCCCGCGACGCACCGCGTCCGCGTCTTCGGCGCCCAGCGCGCCCTTCGCCACGCCGCCATGCATCTTCAGCGCGCGCAGGGTCGCCACCACTACGGACACGCGCGGCACGAGGCCCGCGCTGGGGCATTTGATGTCGAGGAACTTCTCGCCGCCCAGATCGGCGCCGAAACCCGCCTCCGTCACCACAAGTTCGGCCAGGCGCAGCGCCAGCCTGGTGGCCACCACGCTGTTGCAGCCATGCGCGATATTGGCGAACGGCCCGCCATGCACCAGCGCCGGCGTGCCCTCCAGGCTCTGCACCAGGTTCGGCCGCAGCGCGTCGCGCAGCAGCACCGCCATGGCGCCATGCGCCTGCAGGTCGGCCGCCGTGATTGCCGAGCCGTCCCGGCGGGTGGCCACGATCACCCGCGCCAGCCTTGCCTCCAGATCGGCCAGGTCACGCGCCAGGCAGAAGATCGCCATCACCTCGCTGGCCACGGTGATGTCGAAGCCGTCCTCGCGCACCTGGCCGTTCGCCCCCAGGCCCACGCCGGCGACGACCTGCCGCAGCGCGCGGTCGTTGAGGTCCACGCAGCGCCGCCAGGTCACCCGGCGGGTGTCTATGCCCAGCGCGTTGCCCCAGTAGACGTGGTTGTCCAGCATGGCGGAGAGCAGGTTGTTGGCCGAGGTGATGGCGTGGAAATCGCCGGTGAAGTGCAGGTTGATGTCTTCCATCGGCGCCACCTGCGCCCGCCCGCCGCCGGTGGCGCCGCCCTTCATGCCGAAGCACGGGCCCAGCGACGGCTCGCGCAGGCAGATCATCGTGCGCAGGCCGCCGGCGCGCAGCGCATCGCCCAGCCCGATCGTGGTGGTGGTCTTGCCCTCGCCGGCCGGCGTGGGGCTGATGCCGCTGACCAGCACCAGCGCGCCCTCGCGGTCCGGCAACGTGGGCAGGATCGCCTCGCTGATCTTGGCCTTGTAGCGGCCGAACGGCTCGACGAAGGCTTCGTCTATCCCGGCCTCGGCGGCGATCTGGACGATCGGGCGAAGCCTGGCGGCTCGGGCTGTCAGCAGGTCTGTGGTCACCGCTGGTTGCTAGCAGGCGGCCGGGGTTAGGCAAGGAAGCAAGCAGTCCTTTTTTGAAAGAAGTAAAAGTTTTCTGCTTCTTTTTCGCAAAAGAGCGTGCCTTGCGTGCCTAGTGCGCCTCGGCCCAGCTATCGCCTATCCCGGTCTCCACCGTCAGCGGCACGCTCAGCGAAGCCGCCGACTCCATCACCCGCTTCGCCAGGGCGGCCAGCGTCTCGGCCTCCGCGTCAGGCGCCTCGAACAGCAGCTCGTCATGCACGGTCAGCAGCAGGCGGGACCGCAGGTTCGCCGCGCGCAGGGCGGCAGGCAGGCGCACCATGGCGCGTTTCATCACGTCGGCGGCGCCGCCCTGCAACGGCGCGTTGATCGCCTGGCGTTCGGCGCCGGCGCGCCGCGCCATGTTGCGGTCGGCGATGCCGGCGATGGTGCAGCGGCGGCCGAACGGCGTGGTGACGTAGCCGTGTATGCGCGCTTCTTCCTTGGTGCGTTCCATGTAGGCGCGTATGCCGGGGTAGCGCTCGAAATAGGCGGCGATGTAGCTGCCCGCCTCGCCGGCCTCTATGCCGAGCTGGCGGGCCAGGCCGAACGCGCTGATGCCGTAGATTATGCCGAAATTGATCGCCTTGGCGCGGCTGCGGGTGACGCGGTCCATGCGGTCGAGCGGTATGCCGAAGACTTCGCTGGCGGTGCGGGCGTGGATGTCCTGGCCGGTGGAAAAGGCGTCCTTCAGCGCGGGGATGTCGGCCACGTGGGCGAGCAGGCGCAGTTCGATCTGGCTGTAGTCGGCGCTGACCAGCTTGTGGCCGGGCTCGGACACGAAGGCGCGGCGTATCCGGCCGCCTTCCTCGGTGCGTATGGGAATGTTCTGCAGGTTGGGGTCGTTGCTGGACAGGCGGCCGGTGCTGGTGGCGGCCATGGCGTAGCTGGTGTGCACCCGGCCGGTGGCGGGGTTTATCTCCTCGACGAGGGCGTCGGCGTAGGTGGATTTCAGCTTGCTGAGCTGGCGCCATTCCAGCACGCGGCCGGGCAGTTCGTGGCCTAGGTCGGCGAGGGTCTGCAGGACGTTGGCGTCGGTCACCCACTGGCCGGAGGCGCTGCGTTTGCCGCCCGGCATGCCCTGCTCGTCGAACAGGACTTCGCCGAGCTGTTTGGGGCTGCCCAGGCCGAACGGGTGGCCGGCCAGGTGGTGGGATCTTTCCTCTATGGCGGCCATGCGGCCGGCGAAATCGGCCGACAGGCGGCGGAGTTCGGCTTCGTCCACGCGTATGCCGGCGGCCTCGGCGTCCGCGAGGACGGCGATCAGGCGGCGCTCCATCTGCTCGTAGAGGCCGAGCGCCTGGTGGCGGCGCAGGGTGGCGCGCAGGGTGGACCAGAGGCGCAGTGTGACGTCGGCGGCCTCCGCCGCGTAGGCGGCGGCGCGGCCGACCGGGACGGCGGCGAAGGCCAGGCGGTTGCGGCCGGTGCCTGTCGTCTCGTCGAGGGTCTTGGGCACGTGGCCGAGGTGCAGGGGAGCGAGGTCCGGCAGCCCATGGTCGTGCGCGCCAGCGGCCTGGGCGAAGCTGATCAGCGTGGGGTCGTCCTGCGGCTC
>CAHJWU010000233.1 GCA_903643085.1 Rhodospirillales bacterium | reverse complement strand
CCCCGCCGGCGCAGGCGGCCACCAGCGCGCCGTTTCGCGAGCCGCGCGCCAGCAACGCGAACAGCCCGCCATAGACCACGGCGGCGCTGGCCGTGTGACCGCTGGGGCTGACCAGCCCCGTCCAGGCGAAGTGCGCGCCGCAGGCCAGGGTGACCAGCTTGAGCACGAGCATGACCGCCAGCACAGAGATCACGCACGCGCCCCAGGCGAGCGCGCCGCGGCGCCAGCCAAGCGCGAACAGGGTGACGCACACGCAGGCGGCGAGCGGCAGGGTCACCGCCTGATCGGCGAAATTGGTGAGGAAGTTCATCGGCCGTGGCCGCGCCTGGGCGGTTGCCGGCGCCCGCGCGATGCCGCAGGTTGCGGACCAAGGCCACACGGGCCGTGAGGAGACGATCCTTGAGCGCCGCCAACCCTGACGCCGGTGTGGAGCAAGGCTTCGGCTATGACTACCCCCTCATAATCAAGCAGCTGTTGATCACCCCGCTGCGCCAGCACGCGCAGCAGGAGATCGTCTATCGCGATCTGCAGCGTTTCACCTACCGGCAATTCGGCCAGCGCGTGCACCGGCTGGGATCGGCCCTGGGATCGCTCGGCGTGGCGCAAGGAGACGTGGTGGCGGTGCTGGACTGGGACAGCAACCGCTACCTCGAATGCTTCTTCGGCATCCCGATGACCGGCGCCGTGCTGATGACGGTCAACGTGCGCCTCTCCGCCGAGCAGATACTCTACACGCTCAACCATGCGCGTGCGAAAGCGATCTTCTGCAACACCGATTTCCTGCCGCTGCTTGCAGCGTTACGGCCGATGCTGCCGCAGGCAAAGGTTTTCGTGCGCATGCGCGACGGGGATGCGGGCGGGCAGCAGGACGACGCTTTCGCCTGGGACGGCGACTACGAGGCGCTGCTGGCGCAGGGCGATCCGGCGCACGTCTTCCCGGATTTCGACGAGCGCATGAAAGCCACCACGTTCTACACGACGGGCACCACGGGAAAACCGAAGGGCGTGTACTACTCGCACCGGCAGATCGTGCTGCACACGCTCTCCGGCCTCGGCACCGTCGTGACCAGGCCGGATGACGTCTACATGCCGATCACCCCGATGTTTCACGTGCATGCCTGGGGAAATCCGTTCAACGCGACGGTGCGCGGGCTGAAGCAGGTCTATCCCGGGCGCTACAGCCCCGAGCTGCTGGTGCGCCTGTTCGTGACGGAGCGGGTGACGCTCTCGCATTGCGTGCCGACCATCCTGCAGATGTTCCTGGCCGCGGCGAAGGATGTGGACCTGCGCGGCTGGCGCCTGATCATCGGCGGTTCCGCCATGCCGCGCGCTTTGGCGCAGGCCGCGCTCGACCGCGGCGTCGATGTGTTCTCCGGCTACGGCATGTCCGAAACCGGGCCTATTGCCACCGTAGCCCTGGTGCCGGCGCAGTTGCGCGACGGCGGAGAGAAGGAGCTTGCCTATCGCTGCCGCGCCGGCCGCCCAGTGCCGCTCTGTGACGTGCGCATCATGGACCCGCAGATGCGCGAGTTGCCGCAAGACGGCGTCTCCACGGGTGAAGTGGTGATGCGCTCGCCCTGGCTGACGCAGGGCTACCTGGACGATCCCGAGGCAAGCCGTACGCTCTGGGAAGGCGGCTGGCTGCACACCGGCGACATCGGCACGATCGACGAGCACGGCTTCCTGACGATCACCGACCGGATAAAGGACGTGGTGAAGACAGGCGGCGAGTGGGTGAGCAGCCTGCAGCTGGAAGACATCCTTGCCGAGCATCCGAGCGTTGGCGAAGTGGCGGTGATAGGCGTGCACTGCGAGCGCTGGGGCGAGCGGCCGGTGGCCATCGTGGTGGCCAGGCCTGGCGCCGCGGAAGACGCGGCGGCGCTGCGCGCGCATGTCATGATGCGGGTGGAACAGGGCGTGGTCTCGAAATACGCGGTGCCGGAGCGGGTGGAGTTCGTGGAGGTCATTGCCAAAACGAGCGTGGGCAAGCTGGACAAGAAGGCGCTTCGGGCCAGGTTTGGGTGAGGCAAGGCAGGCAAGGCCTGCTTTTTCGAAAAAAAGCAGCAAAAAACTTTCATTCCCGGCGCTGGCGCCCAAACACGCTCCGGTTCTGCAAGTATGGAAGTTGGCAGAAACAGGCAGGGCCGTGATGCAGGCGCGGGGACAAAAGTTTTTTGCTTCTTTTCAAAGAAGAAGGCCTTGCTTGCGTGCCGAGGCAATCACCCATG
The DNA here is from genome assembly GCA_903643085.1 of Rhodospirillales bacterium. Taxonomy (GTDB): domain Bacteria; phylum Pseudomonadota; class Alphaproteobacteria; order Acetobacterales; family Acetobacteraceae; genus BOG-908. The sequence continues at coordinate 3,110 of CAHJWU010000233.1, read as the reverse complement.
CACATCCCTGATCACGTCAAGATCGTCGAAGTAGGCCCGCGCGACGGCCTGCAGAACGAAGCGCAGGTGGTGTCCGTGCAGGCGCGCGTGGCACTGATCGACGCGCTGTCCGTCACCGGCCTGTCCGCAATCGAAGCCGGCAGTTTCGTCTCGCCGAAATGGGTGCCGCGCATGGCCGGCAGCGCCGAGGTGCTGGCCGCCATCACGCGCGCGCCCGGTGTCTGCTACAGCGTGCTGGTGCCGAACATGCAGGGGATGGTTGCAGCGGAGGCGAGCGACATCGGCGAGGTGGCGATCTTCGCGTCCGCCTCCGAGGCGTTCTCGCGAAAGAACATCAACTGCTCGATCGCGGAAAGTCTGGACCGCTTCGCGCCCGTGGCGGAGCGCGCGGCGCAGCGCGGGCTGCGGCTGCGCGGCTACGTCTCCTGCGTGCTCGGCTGCCCTTACGAAGGCGCGGTGAGCATCGACGCCGTGGCGCGCGTGGCGGGCGCGCTGCACCGCATGGGCTGCGCGGAAGTGTCGCTGGGAGACACGATCGGGGTCGGCACGCCGCTGGCCGCCAGGCGCATGCTGGAACGCGCGGCGCGCGACGTGCCGATGGCGGCGTTGGCGGTGCATTTCCACGACACGTACGGCCAGGCGCTCGCCAACATCCTGGCCTGCCTGCAGGCCGGCGCCGCGGTTGTCGATGCCGCTGTCGCCGGGCTTGGCGGCTGCCCCTATGCCAAGGGCGCGACCGGCAACGTGGCGACGGAGGATGTTGTCTACATGCTGGAGGGCATGGGGGTGCGGACAGGGGTGTCGCTGGACGCGCTTGTGGCGGCGGGGGCGCTGATCTCGGCGGAACTGGGAAGGGAGACGGTCTCCCGGGTGGCGAAGGCAAGGAAGCAAGCGGTTCTTTCTTAAACAAGCAAAAAACTTCTGCTCCCGCCGCTTGCATCAACGCGCGTCCTGAGTCTGCCAATGCAAACGCCGGCAGGGTCGGACGGGGCGATGGCGCAGGCGGGGGAGAGAGAGGCCTGTCTGGCCTGCCCAGGATTCCATCTCAGGCTGGCTGGTATGACAGCGGCTTCCTGATCAGCTACACGGCGGCTCACGAGCGCTTGAGCATCCACTTGAAAGCTGCCCCATGACCGTCTCCCCGAGCATCATGCTCGTCGATCCCGCGCATTTTAACGTCAGCTACGTCATCAACCCCTGGATGAAGCCCGGCTCCTGGGCCGCCGACCCCGCCGGCCACGCCGCGGACGCGCGCGCCAGCTTCGATGCGCTTTGCCGGGCGCTGCAAGCCGCCGGCGCCACGCTGGAGATCGTGCCGGGCGTGGCTGGCCAGCCGGACATGGTGTTCCCCGCCAACGCCGCCCCATCGTCGCCCGCTTCGCCTGTGCGGAACGCCGCGGCGAGGAAGGCCCCAACCAGGCCGCCCTGGAAGCCTTCCGCGCCCGCTTTCTGCTGGACGAGGTGGCGACATTCCCGCAAGGCTGCTTCCAGGAGGGCGCGGGCGACGCCATCTGGGACCGCACGCGCCAGCATTTCTGGTGCGGCTACGGCCAGCGCTCGATCCACGCCGCCACTGCCGAAGTGGCCCGCTTCTTCGCCAAGCCGGTGGTGGAGCTGGAACTCGCCACGAACCGGTTCTATCATCTGGATACCTGCTTCTGCCCGCTCAGCGGCGGCGAGATCCTGTTCTACCCGCCCGCCTTTACCGCGGAGTCGCTGGCTTTGATCCACGCCCATGTCGCCCCGGAGCAGCGCCTGGAGGCCTCCGCCGAGGACGCCGCCGCGTTCTGCGTCAACGCGGTGAACATCGAGCGGACCGTGGTGATGGCGCGTGCGCCGGATCACGTGCGGGGGATGCTGGCGGAGCGGGGGTACCAGGTGTCCGACGTCGATCTGGATCCGTTTATTTTGTCGGGTGGCGGGGCCTATTGCATGACGTTGCGGCTGGATCGGTCCAGCAAGTAAAGCAAGGCCTTCTTTTTTTTAAAAAAGAAGGCCTTGCTTGCCTAAATCGGAAAATGACAAGCCACCTCCCGCCCAGCCGCAACCACACGCAGCACAGGCCGCTCCGCCGAACACCGCGCCTCCGCGCGCGGACAGCGCGTGTGGAACTTGCACCCGGCCGGCGGGTCCAACGGACTGGGCACTTCGCCGCGCAAAGGCGGCGCCATGCTGTCGCGCCCGCCAGGAACCGCCGCCAGCAACGCGGCCGTGTAGTGGTGCGCCGGCCGAGCGAACACTTCTTCCGTGGGGCCGGTCTCCACGATCGAACCCAGGTACATCACCGCCACGCGCGTGGCCACCTGGCGCACCACGGCCAGATCATGGGCGATGAACAGCATCGTCAGGCCGAGCCGTTCCTGCAGATCCATTAGCAGGTTCACCACCTGCGCCTGCACGCTGACGTCCAGGGCGGAGACGGGTTCGTCGGCCACCACCAGTTCCGGCCCCAGCGCCAGGGCGCGGGCGATGCCGATGCGTTGCCGTTGTCCGCCGGAGAATTCGTGGCTGTAGCGCTGCATTTGGTCGCGTCGCAGCCCGACCAGGTCCAGCAGTTCGGATACGCGGGCGGCCACGGCTTCGGTGCTGCGACGGCGGCCGTCCGGCAGGCGGTGCACGCGCAACGGTTCGGCGATCAGGTCGCCCACGCGCCGGCGCGGGTTCAGCGACGCCACAGGATCCTGGAACACCATCTGCATGCGCGTGCGCAACGGTCGCAGCGCGCGCATCGAGGTGCTTGTGATGTCCTGGCCGGCAAAGCGGACTGCGCCGTCCGTCACCGGCTGCAAGCGCAACAGGCAACGTCCCAGAGTGGATTTGCCGCAGCCGGATTCACCCACCAGGCCGACAGTCTCTCCGCGGTTCACGCGTAGCGAGACTTCGTCCACCGCGTGCAGGACACGGCCGCGCCCTACGGCATAGGTCTTCGACAGCGCCACCGCTTCCAGCAGGATCATGCTGTCTGGTGTTCCACCAGGAAACACGCGGCATCCTGGGTGCCGGATACAAAAAGCGCTGGCCGTGCCGCGCATCGTTCAAACCGGCGGGCGCAGCGCGGCTGGAAGGCGCAACCGTCCGGCCGCTCCGCCGGCGAGGGCGGCGCGCCGGGG
>CAHJWU010000232.1 GCA_903643085.1 Rhodospirillales bacterium | reverse complement strand
GTGGGCGGCGTGGTGCGCGGCCACCGCTGGGGCTTGCCGCTGCTGGACGCGGCGGGACGGCGTGAGCTGGACCGGGCGCTGGATCTGGTGGGCGCCCGCGCGCTGGCGGACCGCCCGCTCGCGGAACTCTCCGGCGGCCAGCGGCAAAGGCTGCTGCTGGCGCAGGCGCTGATCGGGCAACCCCGCCTGCTGCTGCTGGACGAGCCGCTGATGAGCCTGGATCCGCACCACCAGCGCGGCGTGGTGGACCTGGTGCGCACGGTGCAGCGCGAGTTGCGCATCACCGTGCTGTTCAGCGCGCACGAGCTGAACCCGCTGCTGGGCGCGCTGGACCGCGTGCTGTATCTCGGCGGCGGCCACGCCGCTATCGGCACCGCCGACGAGGTGATCACCGGGCCAGTGCTCTCGCGTCTGTACGGCTCGGCGATCGAGGTCGTGCGGTCGCATGGCAGAGTCTTCGTGCTGTCGGGCGACACCGACATCACGCGCGACGCGCACCGCCATGACGGGCAGCCGCAGCATGTTTGACTACGACTTCATGCGGCACGCCTTCGCGGCGGCCGGCATCGTCGCCGCGCTGTCCGGCCTGGTCGGCTACTTCCTCGTCCTGCGCGGGCAGACCTTCGCCGGGCACGCACTCTCCCATGTCGGGTTCACCGGAGCCACCGGCGCGGTCCTGCTCGGCGTGACGCCGCTCTGGGGCCTGGTCTGCACGACGGTGGCGGCCGCGATCGGGATGGGCCTGCTCGGCGGCGGGCTGGCGCAGCGCGACGTGGCGATCGGGATGGTGCTGTCGCTGGCGCTCGGCCTCGGGCTGCTGTTCCTGCATTTCTACACGGCGTTCGCCACCCAGGCGACGGCGCTGCTGTTCGGCAACGTGCTGGCGGTCGACGTGCCGACGCTCGTCTCGCTGTTGCTGCTGGCGGTGCCCAGCATCGCGGCGCTGGCGGTGATCTCGCGGCCGCTGCTGCTGGCCAGCCTGCAGCCGGAGCTGGCGGCGGCGAAGGGCGTGTCCGTCCGGCTGCTGGACGTGCTGTTCCTGGTGATCGTGGCGCTGGCGACGGCCGAATGCGTGCAGATCGTGGGCGTTCTTCTGGTTTTCGTGCTGATGGTGGGTCCCGCCGCCGCCGCGCAGTCCCTGACAACGCGTATCGGCGCCGGCGTGCTGCTGTCCCTGGTGTTCGCCCTGCTCGAGGCGTGGCTCGGCGTGACGGTTTCGTTCTACACCGACTGGCCGGCGAGCTTCTGCATCAGCGCGCTGAGCGCGGCGGTCTATCTGGGCGCGCTGCTGGGGGCGAGGGTGCCCGGGTCTGCCAGCCGCTTGCCGTTCGTTACGTGAGTGGGTTGGCCGCTCCGTTCGGGGACAGCAAGCAAGCAGTCCTCTTTTGAAAAGGACCAAAAAACTTTTTCTCTCGCATTTGCCTGTGTTTTTGCACGTCCGGACGCAGCCAGGCGGCTGAACCTGCGCGGCATCAGCGCCGCTCGTTTGACATCGGCTGAGACTTGCCGTTACGCTATTACATAACATTCGAGTAAGCCGCCCATGGCCATGCTTCGCACAACTGCCGCCGCCTGTGGCCTGGCTGTCCTGCCGTTCGCGCCGGCGTTCTCCGATACGGCACCGCCCTCTGTCCTTACGCCGCCCCAGGCCGCGGCTGCGGCCGCTAACACAAGACAGGCCGCGGCTGCGGCCGCTAACACAAGACAGGCCGCGGCTGCGGCCGCTAACACAGGACTGGCCGCGCCTGCGGCCGCTAACACAGGACAGGCCGCGCCTGCGGCGGGCACCACGGAGGACATCGTCGTCACCGCGGCGAGGCTCGCCAAGGCGCGCAGCGCGATCGAGACGCGCATCGGCGCCACGGTGTACACGCTCAGCGACAAGGCGATCCTGAACCAGCCGGGCGGCGAGGACATCCCGCTGAACCAGACGTTGCTGCAGACGCCGGGCGTCTCGCAGGATTCGTACGGCCAGATCCATCTGCGCAACGACCACGCGAACATCCAGTACCGCATCGACGGCGTGATCCTGCCCGAGGGCATCAGCTTCTTCGGCCAGAGCCTCACCTCGCGCTTCGCGTCCTCGATCGACCTGATCACCGGCTCGCTGCCGGCGCAGTACGGGCTGGTCACCACCGGGATCGTGGACATCCAGACAAAATCGGGCACGTTCCAGCCGGGCGGATCGATCGGGCTTTATGGCGGCAGCCACGGCTGGATAGAGCCGAGCGCCGAATATGCCGGCTCGTTCGGCCACTTCAATTATTATTTCGCCGGCGACTACACACGCAACGGCATCGGCATCGAGAACCCGACCAGGTCCTACGAGCCGATTCACGACGACACGCAGCAGGGGCACGGGTTCGGCTACGTCGAGGACATCATCGATCCGACGAGCAAGATCACCGCGATCTTCGGCGTGTATCAGGGTGCGTTCCAGATACCCGACAACCCGGGCCAGCCGACCGCCTTCGCGCTCGGCAACCGTAACTATTTCAACTCCTCCCTGCTCAACGAGAGCCAGACGGAGAGCAACGATTACGGCATACTGTCCTACCTGAAGGCGCAGGACGACTACAGCTTCCAGGTCTCCGCCTTCGAGCGCTACAGCCGGCTCGCCTACACGCCCGACCATGTGGGTGACCTGCTGTTCTACGGCCTGTCGCAGAACGCCGTCCGCTCGGACGTGGCCGAAGGCGTGCAGGCCGACGGCAGCTACCAGCTGGGCCAGAACCACACGCTGCGGTTCGGCCTGCTGTTCACCGGCGAGCGGGCGACGTCCAGCACCAGTTCCGACGTGTTTGCCTGCCTCGCCGCCGATTGCTCCACCGTCGGTACCAGCCGGCTGCACGTGACGGACGGCAGCGGCGAGGACGGCTTCACCTACAGCGCCTATCTGCAGGACGAGTGGCATGTGGCGCCGACGCTGACCCTGAATTACGGCCTGCGCTACGACGTGCTCAACGCCTATACGGATGCAGAACAGCTCAGCCCGCGCGTCAACGTCGTCTGGAAACCGGATGCGTCCACCACCTTGCACGCCGGCTACTCGCGCTACTTCACGCCGCCTTCGCTGGAGAACATCTCAGGCCAGTCCGTCGGCAAATTCGCCGGCACGACCGGCTATCCGGGCGGCTACACGCCGGCATCTCCTCCGCTGGACAGCCGCATCCTGCCGGAGCGCTCCAACTACTTCGACGTCGGCGGCGAGCACGTGTTCCTGCCCGGCCTCAAGCTCGGCGTGGACGGCTACTGGAAGATCGCGCGCGACCTGATCGACGAGGGGCAGTTCGGCGCTCCTATCATCGAATCGGTGTTCAACTATGCGCACGCCAACGTGCTGGGCATCGAGTTCACCGGCACCTATGATTCCGGCGATTTCTCGGCTTACGGCAACCTCTCGATCGGCCGCGAAAAGGCGAGCCAGCTCGCCTCGCAGGAGTTCAATTTCGCCCCTGACGACATCGCCTACATAGCCAGCCACTACATCTACACCGACCACAGCCAGTTCTACACCGCCTCCCTGGGGGCTTCGTACAACCTGTACGGCACCCACCTGAACGCGGACGCGATCTACGGCACAGGCCTGCGCGAAGATGCCGGCGACGTTCCGAACGGCGGTGCCGTGGCGCCGTATTTCCAGCTGAACCTCGGCGCCACGCGCCGGTTCGAGACGCTGTTCGGCGGTCCGTTCGAGGTGAACGCCGCGATCCTCAACGTCACGGACCGTATCTACGAGATCCGTTCCGGCAGCGGCGTGGGCGTGTTCGCGTCGCAATACGGGCCGCGGCGGGCCTTCTATGCCGGCATACGGAAGTTCTTCTGACGAAGCGCCTGCGTGCGGCTGCGAGCTTGCGGCTTGCGCGCGAGGCGAGCCCGGGTCTGGCGTGACGCGGGCGCTTGGGGAGCCGACCCGTCATGGCCGGTCATGGTCATCCCGCCACGCAGGAACCTGACCGGCCCGCGGTCCCGGTATCCAGGCACGCGGTGCGCGGTGTCCAGGTCGCTGTCGGCCGCCTTCAGCGTGGCGACGATCTGGTCGCCACCACGAACGGCGTGAACGCCGAACCGCAGGTGCGCGTCATCGGTGAATGCCGCGAACGGCGAATCGAACCGCTTGGCGTCGATCAGGCCGAAGAGGTCGGGTATCCATGCTGGCGGGGCGGTCGCGGCCACGACAGGCGCGGCGGTGCTACGGTCGTGCTCTTCAGCGCGGTTCCTGTGTTCCGCGGATACGGTAGACCGCATTCTCGCAATCGGCGGCGACATAGATCGCCTCATCCGAACCGACCGCGATGCCGCCCGAACGCGGGTAGGGTGCGGTCAGGTAACCGACCGCCAGTCCCTCGGCGACGAGCGTGGCGCGGCCGGTCTTCGGATCGATCGTGAGGACCCTGCCGCCATCCACGTCCAGCACCCCGATCAGGCCGCCCGGCCCTACGGCGACCGCGCGCAGCGTGCTCAGCCCTTCGGCGACGACCGACACCGCGCCGTCGGACAGCACGATCCGCAGCAGCCGTCCGGTCTGGCTCTCGGCCACGAGCACCGTGCCGTCACCGGCGTCGGCGAGCCCGGCCGGATTGTGCAGCCCTCCGACCAAGACGCTGCGATTGTCGCCCTTCACGTGCAGGATGCGTCCAGCTTCCGGCTCGGCGACGAGGAAGCTGGCGTTGGTGGGCGAGCCACCCAGGCCAAGCAGCAGCGCCGCGCTGGGTTGTACGAAGTCCCCGATGTCGCGGACGTGTTTGCCCTCGCGGTCATAGAGCTGGACCACGCCGAACGCCTCGCCCGTCAGCAGCACACCCTCGGCGGTAGCGCTGATCGCGGTCGGGAACTTGATCTCCGACGCGACCGCGCGCGCCACGTCGCGCATCGCCAACGTGCGCGTATCCAGCGTCCGACAGGCGCAGCTGTCGGCGATGTGGAGGGTGTCGCCGCCGTTGTCGGCGGTGAGCGCGATCGCGCGCGGAAAACCGAGCTTGCCCGCGACCACCACGCGCACCGCGCCGGTCGCGGGATCGACCTCGTGGACGCTGTTGTCGACCATGTTGCTGACATAGGCGTGCCCGGTCGGGCCGAAGACGAAGTTGTCGGTAGCGGTCGCGAGCTTGGCGATCGAACGGCGCTCGTACGTTGCCCCGACCAGATCGAGCGCGAACAGCTCGCCGGTCGCATCGTCGAGCACGTAGAGCCGGTCGTGGGCGTCGAACCGTACCGCGCCGGGCTTGGTGAAGCCCTCGGCCAGCACGGTCGTCGCGCCGCTGTCGGGATCGATCCGCACGACCCGGCCATGTTCCCACGACGGCGCGTAGAGCATGCCGTCAGGACCGAACTGCGAGGCGTTGAGCCCGCCCGTGTCGTCGGCCACCAGCCGTGGCGGGG
>CAHJWU010000231.1 GCA_903643085.1 Rhodospirillales bacterium | reverse complement strand
CTCGTGGCGGCGGCCACCACGTCGAAGCTCGCGGCCGGCAGCCGTGTCGCCTCCGCCCGCAGCCGCAGGTAGGTCGGCCGCACCACCTCGCCTGCGTTGGCCGTCTCGGCCACGCCCAGCAGCCGGGCCGAGAAATCCACGCCCGTCACCAGGCAACCGCGACGCGCGAACTCGCGTGCCAGCAGGCCCGTCCCGGTGCCCAGGTCCAGCAAGCGCTGGCCGGACAGGCCCACATGGAGACTGTGCAGCTTGCGGAAGAACTCCGGCGGGAAGCCCTGCCTGTGGGCGCCGTAATCCTCGGCGGCCAGGCCGTAATCGACAGGCGGGTCGGAGCGGACGATCATGCTGGCGTGGCCACGCGGCTATACGAGCTCATTACGATGAAGAAAACAACACCAGCAGCCCCTAAAGTAACCGTTCCCGCCGCGGCAAGGCCCTTTTTTGAAAAAGAACGGGTGACTGTTTCCCCCGCAGATGCAGCCGGCGTGTTCGTCCGGGAACACGCGAACGCCGCAAATGCGGGAGAACGAAAGTTTTTGCTTCTGTTTTCGAAAAAGAAGGCCTTTGTACCTCCCTCATGGCCGACCCGAACGCCCCAGGCAGCGCCCTTCTCTTCCTGCGTGAGGAACAGATACGCCAGGCCCAGGACATGCTCTTCCTCGCCTGGCGGGACTTTGCCGCCACCGCCGACCCGCTCCTGGCAGAGACCGGTCTGGGCCGTGCGCACCACCGTGCGCTGCACTTCATCGCCCGCATGCCGGGCATCACCGTCACCGGCCTGCTCACCGTGCTGGGCATCACCAAGCAGAGCCTGTCGCGCGTGCTCACCGGCCTACAGGCGAGCCGGCTGATCACCCAGACCATCGGCCGCACTGACCGCCGCCAGCGTCACCTGCGCCTGACGCCGGACGGCGAGGCGCTGGAGCGCGCGCTGTTCGAGCGTCAGCGGGAGCGCCTGCTCGCCGCCTACCGCGATGCGGGCGGCCCGGCCGTGGACGGCTTCCGCCGCGTGCTGCGCGCCATCATCGGCCCGGACGGCCAGGCGTGGCTTGACGAAACAGAAGGCCGCACGCCCCCACGCCGTGCTAGCGTGTGATGCCGATGTCAGACGAACAAACAGACGCCCACGTCCTCGTGGTGGATGACGATGCCCGCTTGCGCACCCTGCTCAGCCGCTACCTGGCGGAGAACGGGTTCCGCGTCAGCACCGCCACCCACGCGGCCGACGCGCGCGACAAGATGCGTTTCCTGGCGCCGGACGCGCTGGTGCTGGACGTGATGATGCCCGGCGAGAGCGGCCTGGCGCTGACCGCCGCGTTGCGCGCCGAGCGCACCGGCGTACCGATCCTGCTGCTGACCGCGCGCGGCGCGCCGGAAGACCGCATCGCCGGCTTCGAGAGCGGCGCCGATGACTATCTGGGCAAGCCGTTCGAGCCGCGCGAGCTGGTCCTGCGCCTGCGCGCCATGCTGCGCCGCTCCGCCGGCATGGCTGCCGAAGCGCCGCCTGGCCCGCTACGCCTGGGTTCGCTCAGCTTCGATCCCGCGCGCGCCGAGCTGAGCGGCCCGGACGGCCCGCTGCACCTCACCGGCGGAGAGAGCGCGCTGCTGGCCGCGCTGGCCGGACGGCCGAACGAGGTGTTCACGCGCGAGGACATCGCCGCCGCGCTGAGCATGGACGAGACGAGCGAGCGCGCGATCGACGTGCAGGTGACGCGGCTGCGGCGCAAGATCGAGGCGGACCCGCGGGAGCCGCGGTTTCTGCATACGGTCAGGGGGCGCGGTTACGTGTTAAAGCCGGGTGTGTAAGGAGGCAAGCAAGCAGGCCTTTTTTGGAAAGGACCAAAAAACTTTTGGTCCCTGTCGGCGGCTGGTGAGATGTTCCGCGACAGCGGAGCAAAAGTCTTTTGCTTCTTTTCTTCAGAAAAGAAGGCCTTGCCTGCCTTGACCACCTGGGACCGCCCCACCCGGAAGTTCCTGCCCCGCAGCCTGCTGGGCCGCTCGCTGCTGATCATCCTGATCCCGCTCGTCGTCGTGCAGGCTGTGGCGTTGCTCATCTTCTACGGCAGCCACCTCAACCTCATCTCCCGCCGCCTGTCCGGCGCGGTGGCCGGCGAGATCGCGCAGACCATACGCCTGCTGAACGCCACCGGCGACGCCTCCGAGCAGGCCTGGCTGCTGCGCACCAGCCTCACCGATTTCGAGCTGCGCATGCAGGTACGCCCCGGCGCGCGCCTGCCTGCGGAACCGACGCGCGTGAACATCCTGGGCCCGATGGACGACGACCTGGCCGTGGCGCTGCGCGAACGCGTCGGCCGGCCGTTCGCCATGGACTGGACACATGATCCCAGTTCCGTGCTGATCGACATCCAGCTCGGGCAGGGCGTGCTGCACGTGGAGGCGCCGCGCAAGCGCCTCTACACCAGCATGATCTACGTCTACGTGCTGTGGCTCGGCGGCTCGTCCATCCTGCTGTTCGGCATCGCGGCCCTGTTCATGCGCAACCAGGTGCGCGCCATACGGCGCCTGGCCGCCGCGGCGGAAAATTTCGGCCTGGGGCGAGACACCGGCGCCATCCGCCCGGAAGGGGCGACCGAGGTGCGCAAGGCGGCCACCGCCTTCAACCGCATGCAGGAGCGCATACGCCGCTTCCTCACCCAGCGCACCGAGATGCTGGCCGGCGTCAGCCACGATCTGCGCACGCCGCTCACCCGCCTGCGCCTGGCGCTCGCCATGTTGCCCACCGAAGGGGCGCTGGCCGCCGACGCCGCTGAGATGACGGCGGACGTGGAGGAGATGGAGCGCATGATCAGCGCCTACCTGGCCTTTGCCCGCGGCGAGCAGGCCGAACAGGCCCAGCCGGTGGACCTGCCGGAGATGCTGGAGGACCTGGCGGCCAACGCGCGGCGCGCCGGCGCGCTGGTCAGCGTGGACGCGCCAGGACCATTGACCGTGCAGCTGCGCCAGGACGCGCTCCGGCGCGCCTTGACCAACCTGGTGGACAACGCCCGACGCCACGCCAATGCGGTGGCGCTGTCGGCCGCCGCGCTCGGGCGCTCGGCCCTGGTGATGGTGGACGATGACGGGCCGGGCATCCCGCCCGACCGGCGCGAGAGCGTGTTCCGGCCTTTCGAGAGCGGGGCGGCGGGGGGCACCGGGCTGGGGCTGACCATCGCGCGCGACATCGTGCGGGCGCATGGCGGCGACATCACCTTGGAGGAGAGCCCCATGGGGGGGTTGCGGGCGCGGGTTCGGCTGCCTGTCTGAGGTAAAAAACTTTCGGACCGGCTGTCGCAGACTGTCCGCACAGGGGTTGCGTTATCGAGGCTTGCGCTTTACGTGCGCGTGCTCCGGAGCGGATGGCGACGTAGCTCAGCGGTAGAGCAGGGGAATCATAATCCCTTGGTCGGGTGTTCAAGTCACCCCGTCGCTACCATCCGGTTCAATGACTTAGCCGAAGGCGGCTCTTTTGTTTATCAATAGGAAACGACTGGTTTATCAGACGCAGTTTGCCGAACGTTCTGAGCTGACCGCATGAGCGAATTTTTCTCACTCAGCAACAACGTGTTCAACGGATTCGCTGTAGCGACGACAATGGCCACGGGGTTGACCGCTATCTACTCAGCGGTCGTAGCTCTTCGTGGAGCCGTCAAAAGCAGAGCTGCGCTCGAGGCCGAGTTAGAAGCGGCGAAGACTATATATTTCGGAGACGCCGAAGCTAACTCTACCCTGAAGCTCACACTCAGCAAACCTCTCGAAAAAGTTATCGCAGATGGAAAACCGTTTGAGACAGAGGCTTTAGCCAGATACTATAACCAAGCGTTGAATAGAGCAAACATTAGCTTTTGGTTCAGTCTTACATTCGCTTCGATAGGTTTCGGAGTCATCATCTTTGCATTCATAAGTTATAGTTCAGGTGATTTGAAAGGTGCAGTCCTAAAAGTTGTTAGTGGCGCAGTGATAGACGCGGTATCAGCTCTATTTTTTACTCAATCTACAGCCTCTCAGAGGTCTATGGCAGATTTTTTCGAAAAGCTCCGTTTAGATCGATTGAATGCTGAGGCTCGCGAAATGATCTCTGAAATCGAAAAAGTCGAAATGCGTGATCAACTTCGGGCTCAATTAATTCTGAAATACACTGGAGTCGAAAAGCTTCTGGTTGACCTGCTCGCGACAAAATTAGCCTAAGAAGCCGCTAATTTCTTCATTGCTGCCGCTGCCCGGCGCCGCTGATCGGCCGCAGCCGTGTAACGCGTTACTTCGCCGAGGGTCCGGTGCCCCGTCACGGCTGCAATCTCGTTTGCGCTAGCGCCGACTTCGGCTAGGCGCGCTGCAGCGGTCTTTCGTAAACCGTGAAACGACAGGCCACTAAGCCCCGCCGCTCGCACCGCGTCCGCGAAAACGTGGTTGAAATGGTCCACTCGCCAAGGTTTGCCGTCAGCCCGAGTCAGAAGAGTCAGCGAGTTGGTTTGCGGAGCAGCATCGAGCGCGCGGGTCAGGTCGCCGTGCTCCGGCAGCCACAGGCGCGCACCGGTTTTCGCTTGTACAACTTCGATTGCACCGCCGCCGCGTGCGGCTTTCGTCATCGCTAAGCAGTCGCCCTTACGCTGGCCGGTGCATAGGCCAAGCAGCAACGCCCTTTTCAACGGTTCGCCGATGGCCTCGCACCCAAGGAACGCCGCCACGTCCGCGATCTTCCATGTCGCGTAGCCCGGGCCGGTTTTGAGCCTACCCGGCCGTAGCGCCGGGTTGTCCTTGCGCCAGCCGCGGTCAACGCCCCAGGTCAGCAAAAGCCGCAGCACGTTCACCAAGCGATTCGCCCTGCGGGGCGTCGGCTTGCCGTCTTTGGTTGCGTATTCGTCTCGCAGCTTGAACACGAACGCGCGTGGCATGGTGGCCACAGGCAGGTGGCCATAACGCTCATCTAAGGGCGTCAATGCCTTGTCGTAGTCGGTGCGGCTGGCCGGTGCGAGCTGGCGCCAAGCGTCGCTAGCCCGATACGCGGCGATCAACGCCGCCAGGCTGCCCGGTGCCGGCTTGTGCCCTGCTACCGGCTGGACAGCCGCCGCCTCGGCTTCGGCGGCTGCATGTGCCCGCTGGTAGGCCATGAGGAAGTCAGGCGCGGCGATAGCCGGTAGCCGCTCACGCCGGCCGAAGCGCCGATAGTAGGCGTAAGGGTTGCCCTTGATTGTAGGTGTCCAGAGATACGGCAGGTCAACCGCGGCCACCGTCACGCCTCCATCCAATCCCGGCCATCCGCGGCCGACGCCACCCGACCTGCCTTTCGATCTAGGTAGGCGTCAAGATCTTCCCGCAGATACACGATGCGGCCGGGCGTAAGTAGGACCGCGGCGGGAAACGCGCCGCGCGCCCTCTCAGCTCGGATCGTGCCGGCCGAAAGCCCGACATACGCGGCGGCTAATTCCTCG
>CAHJWU010000230.1 GCA_903643085.1 Rhodospirillales bacterium | reverse complement strand
GAACTGTTGCGCGCGCATGTCGGCTATCAGAACCTGGCCGCCCAACCGGCGCAGCAGCGCGTGTTCCTGCACCTGCGCGACCCGTCCCAGCACGACGCCGCGGTGCGCGCGCTGCGCGCCATGCCGGCCGGCACGCCGGGCGAGTTCACCGTCGCCGACCTGGCCGGCAGCAACCTGGCCATCACCCTGTCCCAGGCCGCCCTGGTGCGCACCGCGTCGGACGCGGTGGAACGCTCCATCGAGATCGTACGCAAGCGCATCGACGAGACGGGCGTGGTCGATCCGCAGATCACCAAGCAGGGCGACGACCGCATCGTGGTCCAGTTGCCCGGCGTGGAAGACCCCAACCGGGTCAAGGAGCTGCTCGGCAAGACCGCCAAGATGACCTTCCACCTGCTCGACGAGACGGCGGTGCCAGGCGCGCCGCCAGGGCCGGGCGTCGAGCTGCTGCCGATGCAGAACGATCCCGCCCAGAAGCTGCCCATACGCAAGCGCATCGAGGTGGACGGCGCGAACCTCACGAACGCCCAGCCCGGTTTCAGCCAGCAGGACGGCGCGTCGGTGGTGAACTTCACCTTCGATTCGGTGGGCGCGCGCCGGTTCGCCGACACCTCGCGCAGCAACGTGGGAAAGCGCTTCGCCATCGTGCTGGACAACCAGATCCTCTCCGCGCCGGTGATACGCGAGGCCATACTCGGGGGGACCGGCCAGATCAGCGGCAGCTTCACGCCGGAATCCGCCAGGGACCTCGCCGTGCTGCTGCGCGCCGGCGCCCTGCCCGCCCCGCTCACCGTGATAGAGGAGCGCACCGTCGGCCCCGAACTCGGCGCGGACAGCATACGCGCCGGCGCCTACGCGCTGATCGCCGGCTTCCTGCTGGTGGTGGGCTTCATGGGCACGTTCTACGGGCTGTTCGGCTGGTTCGCCAACGTGGCCCTGGTGGTCAACCTGGTGCTGCTGGTGGCCGTGCTGTCGCTGTTCGAGGCGGTGCTCACCCTGCCGGGCATGGCCGGCCTCCTGCTGACGCTGGGCATGGCGGTGGACGCCAACATCCTGATCAACGAGCGCATACGCGAGGAGACGAAGGGCGGCCGCACGCCGGTCAACGCCATGGAGACCGGCTTCAGGCGCGCCTTCTCCACCATCCTGGACAGCAACGTCACCGCGTTCCTGGCCCACGTCATGCTGTTCATCTTCGGCACCGGACCGGTGAAGGGGTTCGCGCTGACGATCACCATAGGCATCGCCACCACGCTGTTCACCGCCACCGTGCTGGCGCGGCTGATGATGGTGCGCTGGTACGGCGCCCGCCGCCCGCAACTGCTCCCCGTCTAGGCCGCCTCCATGCTCAACCGCCCCCTGTTCCGCTTCGTGCCGGACGACACGCGCTTCGCCTTCATGCGCGCGCGCTTCTACGGCCTGGCCGGCTCGTTCATCCTCTCCGCCCTGTCGGTGGGCCTGTTCTTCACCCCGGGCCTCCGGCTCGGCCTGGACTTCCGCGGCGGCATCACCATCGAGGCCCGCACCCAGGGCCCGGCCGACTTCAACAGGCTGCGTGACGCCTTTGCCGCGGCCCACCTGCCCACCGCCGGCCTGCAGCGCTTCGGCGCCGATGACGACGTGCTGATACGCCTGGACTCCCAGGCCACGCCCGCGGCCAACCAGGCGATGCAGCACCAGGTCGAACAGGTGCTGGCCACCGCCCAGCCCGGCACCCGCGTGCTGCGCAACGACGTGGTGGGCGCCTCGGTCAGCGCCGAGCTGCTGCGCAACGGCATACTCGCGCTGGTGTTCAGCCTGGCGATGATCTTCGCCTACATCTGGTTCCGCTTCGAATGGCAGTTCGCCGTCGGCGCCGTGGTGACCCTGCTGCTGGACGTCACCAAGACGATCGGCTTCCTCGTGCTCACCCGCATCGAGTTCGACAGCGTGATGGTGGCCGCCATCCTGACCATCATCGGCTACTCCACCAACGACAAGGTGGTGGTCTACGACCGGGTGCGGGAGAACCTGCGCAAATACAAGACGATGCCGCTGCGCCAGCTGATCGACCTGTCGATCAACGAGACGCTGAACCGCACGCTCGGCACCAGCTCCACGGTGTTCCTGGCGAGCGTGCCGCTGGCGCTGTTCGGCGGCGCCAGCCTGTCCGGCTTCGCCCTGGCCATGCTGTTCGGCATCGCCATCGGCACGGTCAGCTCCATCATGATCGCCGCCCCCATTCTGCTCCTGCTCGGCGAGAACAGGTTGCGGCGCGAGGTGACCGCGGCGCCGGTCAAACCGGCGGCCGGAGCGAGTGTCAACCGGAGCTAGCAGGCCTGCTTGCCAGCCGAAGGCGGAAAGCCGCGGTCCGCACCCCGCCCGCCGGATTCTGCCTTGCGCCGCCTGTCTGGCGGACCGGCGCGCACGTATCCCGCTCATTTTAAAAAAGCAAACACCGCGCTTCCTTTATGTCGACGCTGCCTCAAAAAAGAAATCCCGTTCTTTTTACTTTGCCGACCAATCTCTTCCTAAGAGATGCGTTAGCATAGCGCATGAACGCCGACACCCAGCCCAGATTGCTGTTCGTAGGATCGAACCCGGCCTGGCAGTCCGCGGCCAAGGAAGCGGCGGCCCGCCTCGGCGCGAAACTGGACGTGCAGCCGGATGTGAGATCCGCCCTGGCCTCCATGCTGACGCTCAATCAGGTGTACCAGCACGTGCTCGCGGTGGCGCCGCTACGCGCGCGCGCCATGGACGCGCTGGCCGGCATGCTGGACGAAGTAACGATGCGGCCGACGCCGCTCCTGCTGCTGGGGTGTTCCAGCAGCGGCACCGCCACGCCGCTGGCGTGCGTGCATCATCCTGACGCCGGTGCCGTGATCACCGCCTTGAGCAGCGGCAGGGCGCCGGTCCACCCGGGCGAGCCGCCGATGGACTCCGCCGAACTCGCCTCCACCCTGCACGCCGGGGGGTTGCGCATGCGCTTCCAGCCGATCCTGCGCGCGTCCGACCTGGTGCCGATCGGGCTGGAGGCGCTGGCCAGGCTGCATCACGGCCAGCGCGGCATCCTGCACCCGAAGGATTTCATCCCGCTGACCGTGGCCTGCGGGCGCGAACGGGTGCTGACCGGCATCGCCGCCGCGCGCACCTTCCTGGAGATCGGCGCCAGGCTGCGCGAGACGGACCTGTTCGTCACCATAAACCTGCCGCTCTCGACGGTGATGAACGAGTTCGCCATCAGGCGCGGCGTGGAGCTCTGCGCGGTGGCCGAGGTCACGCCGAAGCAGATCATGCTGGAGGTTCTGGAGAGCAGCACCGCGCCTGACCTGGACAAGCTGCGCGCCGCCCTCCTGGCGTGGCGCGCGGCCGGTTTCCGCATCGCCATCGACGATGCCGGCCCCGCTTTGCCGCACTGGCGCGCGCTGCTGGACCTGCCGTTCGACGCGCTGAAGCTGGATGGCGCGATGGTGAAGGATCCCGGGCAGCAGGAGCTGCTGAAGACGATCGTCTCGGAGGCCCGCGCGCGCGGGCGCTATCTCGTCGCCGAGGGCATAGAGGACCAGGCCTGCCTGGACCGGGTCATGCACCTGGGGGTGGATGCGGTCCAGGGCTTCATGTTCGCAAGGCCGCTGCCCGCCATGGCGGTGCCGCTCTGGCTGGATCACTGGAACAGGTCCCGTAGCGTCCGCCCCTGAATCATGCCAGGACGGCCGTCCCTGTGACAGCCTTTCAGGCAAGCAAGAAAGGCCTTCTTTTTTGCAAAAAAAGAAGCAAAAAACTTTTGATCCCTGCGCGGGCTGAGTTGCTGTGGGTTGTCCGGAGGCATCCGGGCGTTGCACATGCAGGCAAAGGTGCTGCGTGCGATCTGTGATTAGCAGCGCGGGCTGGCATCAGAACCTTATGTAAACGCTCCTGAACAGATGGGTGTTGGGGGCAGAGCCTCATGTTTGCTGCCGCTGCAAGACCACCCTACCCGCGCCAACGCTCGACGAACACCGCCGCCGCCTCCTCTAGCAGCACCCGCTCCCCCCAGGAAAACCGGTCGGGCTCCGGACTGTCCACGTCCAGCACGCCGACCAGCCGGCCGCTCACCACAAGCGGCACGACGATCTCCGATCGCGAGGCGCTGTCGCAGGCGATGTGGCCGTCGAACGCATGCACGTCGGGCACGACGATGGTCTCCCGACGCTGGGCCGCCGTGCCGCACACGCCGCGCCCGAGCGGTATGCGCGTGCAGGCGGGCAGGCCCTGGAACGGCCCCACAACGAGCATGCCGTCTTTCAGGAAGTAGAAGCCCGCCCAGTTCAGCCGGGGCACGCGCTGGAAGATCAGCGCGGCCATGTTGGCGGCGTTCGCCGTAGGGTCGGTCTCGTCCGCCAGAAGCGCGCGCAGCTCGTCCAGCAGGCCCGGCGCGGCTTGCCCGGCCGCCGCGGTCACGAAGCGGGTTCGAACTTCAGCGCGGCGCCGTTCATGCAGTAGCGCAGCCCGGTGGGCTTCGGCCCGTCGGGGAACACGTGGCCGAGATGGCCGCCGCAATTGGCGCAGTGCACCTCCACCCGGCGCATGCCGAGCGTGCGGTCTTCCGTCGTGGCGACAGCGTTCTCCACCGGCGCGTAAAAGCTCGGCCAGCCGGAGTGGCTCTCGTATTTGGTGGCGCTGTCAAAAAGCCTGGTCTGGCAGGCCGCGCAGAGGAATTCACCCTGACGCTTTTCGGCGTTCAACGGGCTGGCGCCCGGGCGTTCGGTGCCGTGCTCGCGCAGGACGCGGTACTGTTCGGGGGTGAGTTCGGCGCGCCACTCGGCATCGGTCTTGGCGGAAGCAGTTTTCTGGTCGGACATAGCGTGTCCCTCCTGGTCGGTCTGGTCGCCCGGATATGGGCGGCGGCAGCGGGTAATTCCAGCCGGCCCTGGGATGACCGTCGCAGAAGCAAGCAGAGCCGTATCCAGGCAGGAACAGACTTCCGCTGCGTCCACACCGTCAGCACACGAGCAGGCCTGAAGCACCCCCACTGCCGCAAATGCGCGGGAACAAAAGTTTTTTGGTCCTTTTTTGCCAAAAAAGGACTGCTTTCTTCCTGCTCGCGTCGACGCCGTTCGTATAAAACTGCCTCAGCGCGTCAGGATACGGTCCAGTACGCGCTGCTCCACCTCCGCCAGGGCAGCTCCGTTACGCCGCGGCCGCTGCAGGTCCACCCGCACGTCCAACCCGATGCGCCCGTCCTCGATAAGCAGGATGCGGTCTGCCAGCAGAGCCGCCTCGGTCACGTCATGCGTCACCAGCACGGCGGTGAAGCGCCGGTCCAGCCAGACGCTCTCCAGCAGCGCCTGCATGTCCAGTCGGGTCAGCGCGTCCAGCGCACCGAGCGGCTCGTCCAGCAGCACCAGCCGGGGGTCGGCCGCCAGTGCGCGCGCCAGCGCCACGCGCTGCCGCTGGCCGCCGGAGAGCTGCGACGGG
>CAHJWU010000229.1 GCA_903643085.1 Rhodospirillales bacterium | reverse complement strand
CCCCCGCCGCCCTGAAGGAGGCCGCGCGCACGCCAGGCACGCCGCGCAAGAAAGCCGTGGCCGCCGGCCCGCGCCGCGCGCAGGCCAAGGCCGGGCGGGACGAGCCGGCGGATCTGGCAATGCTGACCAGGCTGCAGGCGGTGATCGTGGAGAGCCTGGAGGCGGACAAGGCCGAGGAAGTGGTGGCGATCGACCTCGCCGGCCGCGCCTCGTTCGCCGACCGCATGGTGATCGCCACGGGACTGGCGGACCGGCAGATCACCGCGATGGCCACGCATCTGGAAGACAGGCTCGGCGAGGCCGGCGTGAAGCGCGTGCGCATCGAGGGCACGGGCGGGTCGGACTGGGTGCTGATCGACGCCGGCGACATCGTCATCCATCTGTTCAAGCCTGACGCGCGGGCGCTGTACGCGCTGGAGAAGATGTGGGGGGCGGAGTTCGATGAGCCGGCGGCCCAGAGTGGGTAAGCAAAGCCTGCTTTTTTGAAAACAGGCAAAAAACCTCTGCTCCCGTCGCCGCGTCCGCGCTTCGGGTCTGTCCGGCGGCACCCAGCCGCCGCAGATGCGGGGAAGCCAAAGTTTTTTGGTTCTTCTTTCCAGAAAAGAACTGCTTTCTGCCTTCCTCCCGCATGAGCCTGCGCCCGCTCCTGCAAGCGCCCCTGCTCTTCCAGATACACGCCTTCCTGGCCCTGGCCGCCCTGGCGCTCGGCACCGTCCAGCTCGCCGCGCCGAAAGGCACGCTGCCGCACCGCACGCTGGGTTATGCCTGGGTCGCCATCATGGCGGCCATAGCACTCAGCTCGTTCGGCATACGCGTGCTGGCGCAAGGGGCGTTCAGCTTCGTGCACGTGATTTCCGTGTTCACCCTGGCCGTGCTGCCGTTCGCCGTGCTGCATGCGCGCCGGCACAGGGTGCGCCGGCACGCGATCGCGATGGTGTCGCTGTTTGCCGGTGCGCTGATCATCGCCGGGGGCTTCACACTGGTGCCGGGTCGCCTCATGCACAGCGTGCTGTTCGGCGCGCCACATCCCGGCTGATGCGCCTGGTTGCCGTCGGCCGGTTGCGGGCGGGGCCGGAAGCCGAACTGTTCGCGCGCTACAACGCGCGGCTGCGGCCGCGCCTGGCGGTCACGGAGCTGCCGGACGGGCACGGCGCGGCGGCGGAGATCAGGCGGCGGGAGGGCGAGGCGCTGCTGACGGCGGTGCCGGCCGGTGCGTGGCTGGTGGCGCTGGACAGTGAGGCGGCGCCGATAACCAGCGAGGCGCTGGCCGCGCGGCTTGAGGCGTGGCTGTCCGGCGGACGGGCGGTGACGTTCGTGGTCGGCGGGGCGGAGGGGTTGGCGCGCCCGGTGCTGGACCGCGCGGATTGCGGCATTTCGCTGGGCAAGCTGACCTGGCCCCACATGCTGGTGCGTGTGTTGCTGGCCGAGCAGCTGTATCGGGCGCAATCCATACTGGCCGGCCACCCCTACCACAGGGCAGGCCGTCCCTGACGCCCGGTGGCACCCCCAGATTGGAGCCCCGACGGGAAGCGAAGGTTCTGCTTGTCTCCAAAAACGCAGGCCTTGCTCACTTCTCGTGCGGCATCACGCCGCGGTGGCGGCTTCCGCCTGGGCCAGTGCGCGCGCCATCTGGCTCAGCGCCTCCTGATGTTTGAGATTGTCGATCATCGCAAAGTTGCGTGCCAGCTCCAGGCACATGCGCTGCCGCGGGCTCATTTCGATAGCGGTCATGTCTTCCTGCATGCCCTCGAAGAACCAGGAGATCGGAACGCTGAGCACGCCGGCGATGTCGTACAGCCTGCCGGCGGATATGCGATTTAATCCGCGTTCGTATTTATGAGCCTGCTGATAGGTAACGCCGATCATTACCGCGAGCTGTTGCTGGGACAGGCCGAGCATGACGCGGCGTTCGCGTATGCGGGCGCCCACGTGCCGGTCGGCGTTGTTCGCACGTGGACTTGGCCTGACGGCGCCTGCGTCCGATGTCTCGGTATCATAGGCTCGCTCGCTTGCTTCCACGTCTGTCATCGATGCCTCCAGCATTGGGCGGCGTGATCGTGCCTGTTTCTACGGGCCGCTCTCGACGACGCTGTCCAGGATCATGATCACTTTTTGCTGACCGTCTATTTGGTCTGCATCCGGGATAACATAGCTCGGCCGTTGCGGCAAAATAAGTTTAATTTCGGTTTAAAATCAATTTGTTTGTTACGATTCACCATCCGGCTTGCGGCGCGGGCGCGCCAGGCCGGGCGACGGCGCCTGGGCGGGTGCGGACTCGGCGCGGCCGGCCAGCATGAGCCGCAGGTGCTCCACCTCCTGCTGCAGCGCCTCGATCCGGCTCGCCGCGTCCTCCGCGGGCAGAGGTTCGGCCGCCGGCGCGCCAGGCTCGGACGGGGTGGCGGCCGGCCGGTAGAACGGGCTGAACAGCCCCATCGCGCGCTCCATCATGGCGATGTTCTGCCGGCGCATCTCCTCGAAGCCCGGTGGCATCAGGCTGCCCATGGTCTGCTGCATCGCCTCGCGCATCTGCTCCTGCTGGCGGGCGATGGCGGACATCGTGTGTTCCAGGTAGCGCGGCACCATGCCGCCCACGCTGTCGCCGTAGAAGCCGATGAGCTGGCGCAGGAAGGTGGTGGGCAGCAAGGCACGTCCCTTGCTCTCCTCTTCCACGATGATCTGGGTGAGCACGGAGCGGGTGATGTCGTCACCCGTTCGCGCGTCGTACACCACGAAGTCCCGCCCGGCGCGAACCATGTCGGCCAGGTTGTCGAGCGTGATGTAGCTGGAGCTCTCGGTGTTGTAGAGCCGGCGGTTGGCGTATTTCTTGACCACGACCGGCGGGCGGGACGGGGGGTCCGCTTCGGAAGGTGGGGGGCCTTCGATCTGTGTCATTGCGCTCTCCTCGCGGCGGGACGCTAGCATGCGGGCATGCGGCGCACAAAAAGGCAGCAGTCAGCCCTCTTTAGAAGGATAAAACGCCTGCTCCGCCGCCGCGCCCGCCGGACCGGTCTGCGACAGCGGCGTCACAAGGTTTTATCTTCTTTTTTCCAGGAAAGCAGACCTTCCTTGGCGAGGGCACGGGATTGACAGAAGGGTGGCGAGAACACTGGGCGGTCATCTGGCGCAGCGAACTGCGCGCGCTGGCGGAAGACCGCGAACTCCGGGAGGCGCAGGAAGCCGTTGCTGACCAGGCCAGACGCGCCCGCACCGCACCGCAGGCGCGGCCCGCGCCCGCTGATGTTCCACCTGATGCTGGCGGCGCAGCCGGAGCTGTCGCGCGCCTGGAGCGACGCGTGGACGAGCTGGAGCGCCGCCTCGCCGGGCTGGACACCGCCGGCACCTGACGCGGCCCTTCTGGCCGGCATCGCCGCCTACAGGGCGCACCCGTTCGAGCGCCGCGTGGCGGACCCGCCGGCGATCTGGGAGGAAGGCGGCTCAAGGCTGCTGGATTACGGGCCTGCCGGCGGCGAGCCTGTGCTGTTCGTGCCGAGCCTGGTGAACCGGGCCTACGTGCTGGATCTGGCGGAGGACCACTCGCTGCTGCGTTTCCTGTCCGCGGGCGGGGTGCGGCCGCTGCTGCTGGACTGGGGCTGGCCGGATGCCGCGGCGAAAAACTTCACCCTGACCGACTACGTGGCCGGCCGGTTGGAGCGCGCCATGCAAGCGGTCGGCCGGCCCATGGCCCTGGCCGGCTACTGCATGGGCGGGCTGATGGCGGTGGCCGCCGCGGCACGCCGGCCGGACCTGGTGCAACGGCTGGTCCTGCTGGCCACGCCGTGGGATTTCTGGGCAGATGGCGGGGCGCCGGCGCGCCGGCTTGGCGCGAGCCTGCCGTTCCTGGAGCCCATGCTGGCGCTCGGAACGCTGCCCGTGGACGTGCTGCAGATGCTGTTCAGCCTGGTGGAGCCGGGGAGCGTGGCGGCAAAATACCGCGCCTTCGGCAAGCAGGCGCAGGATGGCCCGCGCGCCGGCCTGTTCGTGGCGCTGGAGGACTGGCTCAGCGACGGCGTGCCGCTGGCGGCACCGGTGGCGCGCGAGGTGATCGGCGGCTGGTATGGCGGCAACACGCCGGTGGGCGGCTCCTGGCGCATCGCCGGCCTGCCGGTGTCCGTGCCGCAGCTGCCGAGTTTCGTCGCGGTGCCCTCGCGCGACAGGATCGTGCCGCCGGCGAGCGCCCTGGCCCTGGCCGCGTTGCTGCCAGGCGCCATCGTGATGCGGCCGCGTGCGGGGCATGTGGGGATGGTGGCCGGCTCCCAGGCCAGGGCGATGTGGGACGCGTTGCTGGCCTGGCTGAGGTGAGGCAGGCCGTTGCCGCTGGGTGCCGCAATAAGCGTCCGGCGGTGAAGCGCCACGCGCGCGGCGGCGTTGATTGCGTCATGCCAGCCTCAAGCAAGCTCCTCCTCGCCGCCACCTGCCTCCTGGGCGCCCTGACGTTCGCTCCTGCCGCTTACGGCGGCGGTTTCGCGGCATATGCGGAGGACGAGGATGTCTGCCGCCGCGCCGGCGCCGCGGCGATACAGGGTGCGACCGGGCCTGCCGCCGCGCAACGCTACGACGTGGCGCACGGGCGCTGCATGATGGCGCACGGCAGACTGCGGCAGATGGGCGGCGCCGTGGACGACGGGCCGCCTGGCCCTGCCTACCCCAACGTGCACAGCTCCGAATACCCGGATGCGTTCTACAGCATCCCCTACGCGACGCCTGGCTACGGGTATGACGGGTTCAGTTATTGAAGAAAGCAAGCAGTCCTTTTTTGAAAAAAAGGACCAAAAAACTTCTTCTCCCTGTCGGCGATTGCTGAAACGTTCGCCGACAGGGAGAAGAAGTTTTTTTGCTTCTTTTTTTCAAAAAAGAAGGCCTGTCTTACTTAGGTTCCAGGCAAGTTCTCCGGCTGCGAAAACCGGAAGCTCACCTCTGGCCGCGCCGCCGAGGCGTCGCCGGCCGCCATGATGGACACGCGCAGCAGCAGGCTGCCGCCCAGCACCGCCCACGCCGCCCAGGGACTGCGTGACCCGCCCAGCACCAGACCCGCCAGCTTCAGCCCCAGCGGCAAGAGGGCGCCGGCCCCGGTGGCGCCGTACGCTTCAACCTTGCCCCACTTGCCCTCGAGCGCCTCCTCGACGCCCCTGGCCTTGTAGATGTGATGCGACTGCGCGGTGGCCGCCAGTTCGGCGGCGAGCGCGGCCACGCTCAACGCATCCAGCGCGCGGCGCGTACGCCAGGAGCGTTCGCCCAGGGAGAGTGCGGCCGCGCCGGCGGCGATCGAAGAGGCGCCGAAACGCACCGCCAGGGATTTCGGCGCCGCGGCCCAGAGCGGCGTGCTGGTGGCCGCGAGAAGCGACGCCGTATAGGTGCACAGGCCGGCGCCTGCCAGGGCCGCGGGGAGCTGCGCCGCACGTGCGACGCGCCACGGCCAGCGCAGATGCGGCCATGACGTGCTGATAGCTCTTCAGCGGTCCGTCGACGGCTGCGATCCGGTCCAGCATTT
>CAHJWU010000228.1 GCA_903643085.1 Rhodospirillales bacterium | reverse complement strand
GGACGCCGGTGCGCGCGGCCTCGCCGCCGCCCAGCAGATGCGCCAGCGCCAGCGCGGCCTCGCTCGCCGTGCCCTCGCGCAGGATGCGTGCCGGGTTGGTGGGCTCCACGCGCGCGGTCCGCTCGCCCACCAGGCTGAAACTGACGAAGCACGAATCCGGCGGCATGCCGGGCTCCAGACCCACCAGCAGCCGCTGCTTCTCCGGCGCCGGCGCCTCGCTCATGCGCTCCAGGAAAGTCGCCTGCTCCGCCCGGCGCAGCGCCGGAAACCGGTCGAGCGCCAGGAACGCGGTGGCGGCCAGATGCGGGCAGTTGACCAGCCGGCAGGTGCAGCGGTTCTCGAACACCACGCGCCGGCCCATCGCCGCCGGCGTCACCCGCGCAATGCGGCGCACGCCCTTGTCCTCCACCGTGCCGATGATGGTCTCGCCGTCCAGCTTCACGTTCACGGCGCCGATCAGCACGAGGCTGCGGCCGCGCGTCAGCGCGCGGACTTCGAATATGCGGCCGAGGTCTTCCGAGGAGAACGGGACGGGCAAGTGCGTCGGCTCTGTATGCAGTGGGCCGGGTGTTCTGACGCGCGGGCAGGTTTACTGCAACTGCGAAGAAAGGAAGGAAGGCCTTCTTTTTTAAAAAAAAGCAGAAAACTTTTGACTGCGCTGTCGCGGACCTCTCCAGAGACTCGCCGACAGGGAGCAAAAGTTTTTTGCTTCTTTTTTTCAGAAAAGAAGGCCTTCCTTCCTTTCTTGTGCAGCGCACTCTAAACCCCGCCCATGAGCCTCCTCACCGTCCAAGGCGTCACCCTGCGCATGGGCGGCCGCACCCTGCTCGAAGGCGCCGACCTCACCGTGGATGCCGGCCGCCGCATCGGCCTGGTCGGCCGCAACGGCGCCGGCAAATCCACCCTCCTGCGCGCCATCTCCGGCGACCTCGCGGTGGACGGCGGCAACATCGCACTGTCCAGCCGCGCCCGCATGGCCCAGGTCAGGCAGACGGCGCCGAGCGGCCCGCAATCGCTGCTGGAGACCGTGCTGGAGGGCGACCAGGAACGCCTGGCCCTGCTCGCCGAGGCCGAGGCCGCCGAACTCGGCCACATCCCCGCCGACCGCGTGGCCGCGATCTGGGAACGTCTTGGCGCCATAGACGCCGACTCCGCGCCCGCCCGCGCCGCCACCATACTCGCCGGCCTGGGCTTCGATGCCGAGGCGCAGGCCCGCCCGGTCGACAGCTTCTCCGGCGGCTGGCGCATGCGCGTGGCGCTCGCCACCGTGCTGTTCAGCAACCCGGACCTCCTCCTGCTGGACGAGCCCACCAACCATCTCGATCTCGAAGCCACCCTCTGGCTGGAAGCCTGGCTCGCCCGCTTCCCCGGCGCCGCCCTCGTGGTCAGCCATGACCAGGGCCTGCTGAACCGCTGCGTGCAGGCGATCGCCCATCTGGACCAGCGCCGCCTGAATGTGACGCCAGGCGGCTACGACGAATTCGTTCGCATACGCACCGAGCAGGCCATGCTGCAAGCCAAGGCCGCGGTGAAGATCGCCGCCCAGCGCGCCCACATGCAGGCCTTCGTGGACCGCTTCCGCGCGTCCGCCAGCAAGGCCCGCCAGGCGCAAAGCCGCATCAAGGCGCTGGAGAAGATGCCCGCGATGGAGAGCGTCATCGAGGACGCGGCCACGGTCTTCAACTTCCCCGAACCCAGCCCCCTGCCCCCGCCGATCCTCTCGCTGGACGGCGTCTCCGTCGGCTACAACGCCACCCCCGTCCTGCGCGCGCTGGGCATGAACTTCGAGATGGGCGACCGCATCGCCCTCCTCGGCGCCAACGGCAACGGCAAATCCACCTTCGCCAAGCTCCTCGCCGGTCGGCTGGAACCGATGGAGGGTCGCCTCCGCCGCCCGGGCAAGCTGCGCGTCGGCTATTTCGCGCAGCACCAGGAAGCCGAGCTGGACCCGCGCGAGACAGCCCTCGACCACATCGCCCGCGCGCTGCCGCTGGCACCTCCCACCCACCAGCGCAGCCAGCTCGCCCGCTTCGGCCTGGACCGCGACCGCGCGCTCACCCCCACCGGCTCGCTCTCAGGCGGCGAACGCGCCCGCCTGCTGCTGGCGCTCGCCACCCGCGACGCACCCCAGCTTCTCATACTCGACGAACCCACCAACCACCTCGACATCGACGCCTGCGACGCCCTGGTCCGTGCGCTCGCCGCGTTCGCCGGTGCGGTGCTGCTGATCACGCATGACCCGCATCTGGTGGAGCTGGTGGCAGATACGCTGTGGATCGTCGACGGCGGCACGGTCTCGCCCTACGAAGGCGACATGGAAGACTACCGCACGCTGCTGCTGAAAAAGGCGCGGCCGGCGAAGGGTGGTGGAGGGAACTCCAAGAAGGACGAGCGGCGGGCGCGGGCTTTGGCGCGGCAAGCGGGGTGAGCAAGCAAAGCCTTCTTTTTTGAAAAAAGAAGCAAAACTTTTGCTACACGCTTTGCCGCGTCCGGCTGTTTCCTGATGTCTGCGCAACGCTGACATAGGGACGGGACAGGATTTGCTGCTGTCCTATTTATGGCTGATGTTTACGGAAGCGATCAGTCCGTCATACTCGTGCCGTGCCGCGTCGATGTCGGCTCCGGTGAAATCCGCCGGCTTGCCGGCCGCCGCGTCGCGCCGCACCTGCTTAGCAGCCGTGACGAAATCCTGTCCCGAGCTGGCTACCTTGTCCCACAAATTCATGTCGTCCGTGTTCTCTTCCGGGTGAGCCTTGAAATAGGCGGCTGCCTCGTCGTAACGCGCCTCGAGCGGCATGATCGCTGCGACCAGCGGGTCCTTGCTCAAGGCCTTGTCGGCCGCCAGCCTGTCAAGCGTACGTATCGTCACCCGCGCCTGCATGACAAAGGCGTTGGCTTCCCAGCGCCCGCGCTTGCCGTCGTGTTGCGCGATCGCCTCCACCCGGCGTCCGTCGATCTCGTCCGTACGCGTCTGCACCTCCCCGAACATCTGGTGCGTGTCGGCAAGCACCTGCTTCAGCAGCGGCTGGTATTGCGCGTTCATCGTCCGGCCCGCCGCCATCTTGTCGTCCTGGTAGTTCTTCTCCTGGTAATACGTCTCGACCTTCGGCGCGATCACGTCCATCGCGTGCAGCTCGGCCGCGTAACGGGTGGCGAGCGCATCCAGGACAGGGTCGGCGGGCGGCATCGCCTGTACGGTGCCGAGCCCGGCCGCGCACTCGTCCGGCGCAGTCTTCGCAAACAGCACCCCGCCGCCATAGAATTGCTGGAAGCCGTAGTCGAGGCTTCCGACCTCCTGGCTCGGGTTCCTGTTCAGCAGGACGAACGCCTGCCTGTACGCCCTGGCGAGTGTCGACATCTCGTTGCCCAAAAGGTTCAGGCAATGCACGAAGGGGTGCAGCTTGTGGCGCAAGGCCGCGTCGGCCGGTGACAGCAGCTCGCTTTCCGGCGTCTTGTGCAAGGCAGGCGTCTGCTGCGCTTGCGCCAGGCCCGCAAGGCAGATGGCCGTCGAGACGCCGGCCACAACGCGCATCCTGCCATATGTGATAACCATGCCGCGCGTCTCCGGTCGCTTGTGCCGATTCTATCGAGGGCGTATCCATCACCAATCTGCCCAAAGATCAAACATTGGCAAGGCTCGGACACGCGCCAACTCGCTGGAGTGCTGGCGCGAAGCAGGCTAGCGGCACATCGTTGGCAACGGACCTATAACGTCTGTTACGGCGCGCCGCGTCAGAGCCAGAGCGCGCATCGGCGGAACCGGGCCCTGCCTTGGTGCAAGCGAAAGAACGAAGTTTTTGCTTCTTTTCGGCAAAATAGACGGCCTTGCCTTCCTTACCGCAGCCCAGGACAGCCCGCCCCCCGCCTGCTATCCCACCGGCATGCCCCCCAAAACCCGCATCGCCCACATCATCGCCGCCGGTTTCGGCGCCGGTGCGTTCCCGCGCGCGCCGGGCACTGCCGGCTCGCTCCTGGGCCTCGTCCTCGGCGCCGTCCTGCTGCAAGCCTCGCCCGCCCTCCTCCTCGCCGCCATCCTGCTCGCCACCTATGGCGGGCTCTGGGCCATCATGGCCGCCACCGGACTGGGGCTGCGCGCCACCCAGGACGCGGCCACCCATGCGGACCCGGGCTGGATCGTCATAGACGAGGTCGCCGGACAGATGCTGGCTCTCGTGGCGCTGCACCGCGCCGCGCCGCTCGGCCTGGCCGCCGGCTTCGCCCTGTTCCGCTTGTTCGACATCCTCAAACCAGGCCCGATCGGCTGGGCGGACCGGCAGGGCGGGGCCGCCGGCATCATGGCCGACGACCTGCTCGCCGGCTTCGCCAGCGCGCTCTGCCTCCTCCTCCTGCAAGCCGTGCTTGGCCACATGCTATGAGGCGCCGGACATGAAGCATCGGCCCACATCAGGCTGGACGCCGCAAGCAGGGCGCGCCACGCCGGTCGGCATCATCGCCGGGCAGGCCGCGGCAAGGCTGCCGGAGCTCCTCCCCTTGCGCTACGAGAGGATGCGGCAGAGCCCATTCACGTTCTTCCGCGGCGCCGCCGCCGTCATGGCCTCCGACCTGGCCAGGACACCTGGCCAGGCCCCAATGGTCCAGCTCTGCGGCGACGCCCACCTGGCCAATTTCGGCGCCTACGCCTCGCCGGAGGGCAACCCGGTGTTCGACGTCAACGATTTCGACGAGACGTGTCCTGGCCCGTTCGACTGGGACCTCAAGCGGCTGGCCGCCAGCCTGGTCCTCGCCGGCCGCGACCACGCGCTGCCGCCCAAGCAATGCCGCGCGCTGGCCGTCCGCGCCGCGCGCCACTACCACCGGCACCTGCGCCACCTGGCCGGCCTCACGCCGCTGGAAGCCTGGCACAGCACCATAGACCTGCATGCCGCCATAGGCGCCGTTCCCGGCCACAAACTGCGCCGCCGACTCGAGCGCCGCCTGCGCGCCGCCACCGAGGCGAGCCTGGACCATTACGACCTTGTCTGCGGCGGCGGCACCCAGATACGCGACCGGGCCGGCACGCAGCATCTGCCCGCTTACGCCGCCACGATAGACGCCGCCTTTGCCGCCTGGCCCGCCACGCTGCAACCGCAATACGCCGACCTCGCCGCGCGCTACCGACTGGTGGACCGCGCCTTCAAGGTGGTCGGCATCGGCTCGGTCGGCACCTTCTGCGCCATCGGCCTGTTCACCTCCGCCGAGGGCGCGTCGCTGCTCCTGCAACTGAAGGAAGCCCAGCCCTCCGCACTCGCCGCCCCGCTGGGCGCCGCACCACGAACGTGCGAGGGCGAACGGGTCGTCACCGGCCAGCGACGCCTGCAGGCGCAAAGCGACATCTTCCTCGGCTGGACCCCGCACCCCGTCGACGGACGGGACTTCTACGTAAGACGCCTGAAAGACAGCCGCCTCGCCCGGATTGGCGCCACTCTGGAAGCCGACCAGCTCGCCTTCGCCGCCGCCCTGTGCGGCCGCACCCTGGCCCGCGCCCACGGCCGCGCCG
>CAHJWU010000227.1 GCA_903643085.1 Rhodospirillales bacterium | reverse complement strand
GTGGAGCGGCGGGCCGGTCATCGCCGAACCCTACGCGCTGCTGATACCGGGCACTTCGGTCGCGCATTGGGGCGCCAAGAAATGGCCGGTCGGGCGTTATGCCGCGCTGGCACGAACCCTGGCGGCGCGGGGCGTACGCCCGGTGGTGGTGGGGACCCTGGCGGAGGCCGATGACGCGACCGCCATACTGGCCGCCTGCCCCGAGGCGCTGGACCTTACGGCTCGCACCAGCATAGAGGCGCTCGCGGGCCTGGCGCACAGGGCCGCGCTGGCAGTCGGCGGCGACACCGGGCCGATCCACCTGGCGGCGATGGTGGGCTGCCCCGTGGTGGCGCTGTTCTCCCGTTTCAGCAATCCGGCCCTGGCGGCGCCGCTGGGGAATGTGAGGCTGGTGCATGCGGAGCGGCTGGAGGCGCTGCATGCGGAGGAGGTGGCGGGGGTTGTCCTGCAGGTGCTGGAGGAAAGGAAGCAGGCCGTTTTTTGACAGAGACCGAGTGAGGACCAAAGACGTCCACGTCCTCACCTCGGCGACGATTCGGGGTTCAGGAAACACCGAAGCTGTCGCAGATGCGAGGGAAGTGAAAACTCGGTCCTCTTTGGAGATTGCTGTCCTGCTGCCCCGCAACGCCGAACGTTGCGGGGCAGGACACGTCAGTAGTTGTAAAGCAGGTTCGTCACGTTGAGAGAACCCAGTCCGGTCGCCAGGTCGTAACCGGTCGTGGTCGGAAACGCGTCTATCGAGTCGGAGTAGGTGCTGGCGCGCATCGTGCCGATGCCGTTTGTGGACTCGCTGTTGGTGAAGCAGTCGATAGTGCCGGCGAGGCATGAGCTGGCGTTGTTGCCGGTGGTCACGTCATTGAACACGCAGGACGTTCCGATCTTGTTGCCAAGGTTGGAATTGCACTGCTGCACCAGTAGCGGGAGAGTGTACTGCGCCGTGGCGATCTGGTAGAGCCGGGGCGCCGGGTTACCCTGGCGCGCCCCGTCATGGGTTTGCACGACGAGGGCTTCGATGCCGGCGAAGGCGGGTTCGGGGGCCGACACCGAGGTTCCGCCATAGGCGTTGCCGAGCGTGTCGGCCGGGATACCGTAATTACACGGTGAACCGCCCTCGTTCGGGTCCGACATGCAGATCACGTAGAAATGGTTCCACACACCGTTTGCCGCGAACAGCGACACGTCGGGCTGGTCGCGCACGCCGTCATTCGGCACGCCTGGCGCACTCTGCCAGCCCGGCTTCTCGAATAGCACGCTCTGCCCGCCCGTGCCGCCGATGTTCTGCTGCTCGCCGAGATCCTTGCCCTTCGGGCTGGTGGACGAGTTGCAGCTCGCGATCGCGTCGGCGAAGCCCAGGTAACGATAGATGACCGAGCCGGCGCAACCGTTCTCCCAGGGGGTCTCCGGGATGTAGGAGAGCGCGGAGCTGTGCCCGGCGCCGTTCTTCCTGCTCCAGTATTTGGTGTTCTGGCCGAGCGACGTGTCCAGGAAATCCGTGCCGCCCACGGCGGTGTCGTAAGGCGTGGTGGACAGTCCGTTCACGCCCAGGCCGTTCGTGCGGTTCTCTTCGTTTGCGGCCGAGCCGCTGTCGCCGGATGATACGATGATGGAGAGTCCTTCGGCCGCACCCTCCTCGACCAGGTTCGCCCAGCCCATCTCGAAGGTAAGCCCAAGCTCCTGTTCCGGTCCGCCGTAGCTGATGCTGAGCACGGATGCCGTGGTGCCCTCTTCCACCAGGTTCTGCAGCGCTGTCTCCACGCCGAAGCCGAGCGTGCCGCCTGCACAGGCCGCCTCTTCGATCACCGCATCCGGCGCGGAGCTGAAGGCGTATTCCGCGTCGATGGCGGCTTCAGCCTCGTCGCCCGTGTAACCCGGGTTGATGCAGTTGCCGGGATTGGAGAACACCAGCTTGCCCGCCGCCGTGGACAGGCCGAACGCCTTGCGGAACCGTTCGAAATCGGGACGCAAAATGAGCGTCTGCTCCACCACGGCGACCCGGACGCCCGCGCCGGCGACGCGTCTGCCGAAGAGGTTGTTGCCGGAGAACAGCGGGTTGAGGTTGTAGATCGTCGCGAAGTCCGGCGGCGTAACTGCGTAAAAAAGCGTGTTGCCGGCAGGAAAGGTGAATTTCGGACTGACGCGGTGGAAGTTCGGCTTGGGAAAGAAGTTGGACAGCGTGGCACCGCGCAGGACCGGCTCCAGGGCCGCCGGCACCGCGAGGTCTGTCGTGTTGGCGATGTGGGCTTCACCGTTCGGCAGCGTCACGCTGTGCAGTTCGGTGTGGAACGCGGCGCGCAGCCCGCTTGCCGGGCCGGAGATGTCAACCATCATGCCGCTCGGCGAGACGCGGTTCACCGTCAGACCGTGGCTCTGCAGCCACGTGGTGACCTTTGCCACGTCCGCGGCATCGGGTCCGAAGGATTTCAGATCGGCCGGGGTGAGCCATTTGTGGAAGCTCGGCGAATTCTTGTTCAGCTGGTCGGCCACCAGCTTGTCGAGCGCCGCCTGTTGCGCGGCGGGGCGCTTGAGGACGACCTGCGCGTGCGTCAGGACGAGCGCGTCGTCGATGGCGCCGTTGTCGTGCGCCGTTGCCAGCAGGGATGAGCGCTCACCACGTACGGAAACGGTGGCGGCATCACTGACAGTGGCGCTGACGAGAGGTGCTGCCGATGCGATTGAACTGAAACCGGCCAGCATGCTCGCACCATACAGGAATGTCTTGATTTTAAAAGACAACGAGGAAACCTCCAAATTTCTGAAACTACCTGACGCTGCCCGCCGCGGGCTTACGTCATCTGTCCGCCTTTGCATAACACAATAAGCCGGCCACCCGTGCCGGAAGGATCCGGCGGGAGCACAATTTACGTTCGTCAGGCGTAGCGACGCTATGCTGGCGGTTGATGGTCCACAAGCGCCTCTCACGCGATGTTTACCAAAGCCGGACACGATGAAGGAATGCCTGAGCGCGGTTGCAGACAGCGATCGTCGGGATGCGGCAGGCGAACGGATTTCGCCGCGGCAGCGACACGTTTTTTCCATGGCGCGGGACGCTGGCGATTTGGACCGGATGCGTCCCGGGGGTGAGCCGGCTTGCCCGACGACAGGAGAGCGTCCCCGGTACCAGCCAAGGTGGCGCACGCACTGGCCGACACGCGCCGGGCCGTCAGTATGATCCCGCCGGCAACACAGGCTGCTGCGACGTTCGTCTCCCGTGCGCCTCGCGGACTGCCCTGGTCCGGCCGGCGCACGCCTTTCACAAGATCAGGGCCAGCGTTGGCAAGATCAGGGCGGGCCTTGCCTGCCTGTCACCCGTAGGCCGCGAGAACCGACGCAGCCCGCACCAGCGTGGGCCCGTCCGCCTGCCCGCTGAGGTGGTCGCGCAAAAAACGTCGCTGGAAGGCGCGTATGCTGTCCGTATCGTCGCCCTCGTAGCCGATGCCCACGAGCGCCGCCCGCAGATCGCCCGCCGGCGCGCCGTCCGGCCCTGGCCACAGGCCGATGCCCGCCCCGGCCAGGCCGCGCCAGTCGAACAGCTCACCGGGGTCCTGCTTGCGGGAGGGCGCGATGTCGCTGTGCGCCACCACGTTGTGCGGCGGGATCGCGTGCCGGCCCAGTATGCCCAGGCACAGCTCGCGCACCGCCACCATCTGGGCGGGCGGGAACGGCCGGTAGCCCCATTGGTGGCCGGGGTTGACGATCTCTATGCCGATCGAGGGGTCGTTCAGCATGCGCCGGCCGCGCCAGTAGGACACGCCGGCGTGGAAGGCCCGCTGTGCCTCGGGCACCAGGCGCAATATGGTGCCGTCCTCGTCCACCACGTAATGCGAGGAGACGCGCGCTTCGGGGTCGCGCAGCCTGGCCACCGCCTCGGCGCAGGATTTCATGCCGGTGTAGTGCAGCACCAGCATGTCGATGGCGCAGGGCCGCCCGTCCTGGTTTGGGCTCGGCAGGTCGGTGATCTCGAGCCCGCTCACAGGCCGCGCTCCCGCTTCACCCTGTCCCAGGCGGCGTTGATGTTGGCCACTTTCTCGGTGGCGCGCGCGATGAACTCGGGCGGCACGCCGCGGGCGGCCAGGCCGTCCGGATGGTTGTCGCGCATCAGCTGCTTCCAGGCGGCGCGCACCGCCTCGTCCGTCGCCGAGCGTGCCACGCCCAGCACGCCGTAAGGGTCGGCCGCCGTGCCGGCCTGCACCCTGGCGGTGCCGCCACGGGCGCGTTCCCAGGCCGCGCCGTCCAGGCCGAAACCGCGGGCGCAGCGCGCCAGGAAATCCAGTTCGGCCGCGTTCACCGCGCCGTCTGCGCGCGCGATGCCGAACAGGCCGGCCAGCACGTCCTCCAGCACGCCGCGACTCTCGGCGAAGCTGGTGCCGAGCTGCTGCGCATAGCCCTCGAAGCCGTCCTGCGTGTCGCGCGCATGGTCGAACAGACGGCCGACCTCGCGCGCGTTCTCCGCCGGCACGCGGAAATGCCGCTTGAAGCCGTCGATCTCGGCGCGCGTCACCGGGCCGTCGCATTTGGCCAGCTTGGCGGACAGCGCGACCACCGCCATGGCGAAGACCTGCTCGCGCGGGACAAACATCGCGGCCAGTCTTGCCGGGTGGAAACGCGCCGTGCTCACGCCGCCGCGGTCTGCCGCGTGGCCGAGTGCTGCGCCCATGACGGCGCCCGGCGGGCCGCCCATGGCGAAGCCTGCCATGCCGCCCAGAAGTTTGCCCCAGTAGCTCATGGGCGCAGCATACCGCCTGGAAGTTTAAGCAAGAAAGGCAAGCAATCCGTTTTTGAGAAAAACGGCAAAAAAACTTGTCGACTCCGCCGCCGCGGCGTTCGGCCGCGGATCGGCGCCGGCAGGGGTAAAAGTTTTTTGCTGTTTTTTTTCAAAAAAGCAGGCCTTTCTTATACCCCGTCGCAATGCCCCAGACCCTGACCGCCCGCGCCCGGCAAACCGCGAACTGGCGCCCGCTCGCCTGGTTCACCGGCGCGGTGGCATTCCTGCTGGTCGCGGCCTGGTGCGTGCCGCCGATGCTGGACTGGGGACGCCTGCGCACCGCCATCGCCAGCATCGCCGCGTCCCGCCTGGGCCGCCCGGTGGTGATCGGCGGCGAGATCAGCCTGCGCCTGCTGCCGCAGGCCGTGCTGACGGCATCGCGCGTCACGCTCGCAGACCAGGGCGACGGCGTCTCCGTCCAGGTCGCCGCCTTGCGCCTGCAGGTGGCGACCCTGCCGCTGCTCGCCGGCCGGGTGGTTGTGCGGGACCTGGTGCTGTCCGCGCCCGTGCTGCGGATACCCTGGTCCCTGCCGCGCGGCCTGGGGCAATCCGGGCGGCCGCAGGTGCCCCACGCGTTTGCCGCCCGTATCGAGAACGGCAGCCTGCGCATCGGTGGCGCGGAGGTGACCGGCATCACCGCATCCCTGCACGGCGGCCCGGCCTCGGGCGGCGCCGGAGCCCAGGCGGCGGATGACGCGCCCGTGTCGGCGTTCGGCGCGGAGGGGTTTGCCGCGGCAGGCGGGCGAAGCTGGCGGTTC
>CAHJWU010000226.1 GCA_903643085.1 Rhodospirillales bacterium | reverse complement strand
GCTCGTAGACCGCGTTCGGCATGAAGTTGATCGACAGCCGGCTGCCGTCGTTCGGCAGGATGCGGCCGGCCATCTCCCGCACGCCCACCAGCTGGCTGGCGCCACCGGTCAGCACCACGCGGCTGCCGGCCGCGCGGCCGAGCCCCGCGCCATCGAGCCGGTCGCGCACCATCTCGAAGGTTTCTTCCAGCCGCGGCTTGATGATTCCCACCACCATGCTGCGCGGTATCTTGGCGAACTGGTGATCCTCCTCGCCGATCAGCTGCACGGCCAGTATCTCGCGCTCGTCGTCAGGGCTGGAATGCGCGTTGCCGTACAGAGTCTTCAGCCGTTCCGCGTTGTCGATCGGCGTGCTCAGCACGCCGGCGATGTCGCGCGTCACATGCTGCCCACCGATCGGCACCTGCGCCGTGTGCAGCAACTGACCCTCGCCGAACACCGCCAGGCTCGTCGTCCCACCGCCCATGTCGATGACGGTGGCGCCCAGCTCGCGCTCGTCGTCGATAAGGCTGGACAGGCCCGAGGCAAAAGGTGCCGAGACCACCTCGCTTATTTCCAGATCGCACCGCCCGACCGCGCCGCCCAGATTGCGCAGCGCCATGGACAGCGCATCGACCACGTGCAGCCGTGCGGACAGCTGATCGCAGAAATGCCCGCGCGGATCGGCCACGCCCTGCGTCTCGTCGACGGAGAAGCTCACCGGCAGCGAATGTATCGTCTCGCGCCCCTCGGTCACCGCACGCGCACGCCCCTCGGTGATCACCCGCTTGACGTCCGCCTCGCTCACCTGCCGCCCGCCGACCGGCCATTGCACGTTGAACAGCCGCGACTCGGGATGCCCGCAGGACAGGTTCACCGTCACCGAACGCAGCCGGTAATCGGCCATCTCCTCTGCCAGCGCCACCGCGGCGCGTATCGCGCGCTCCGCCTCGTCAAGGTCGGTGATGCCGCCGCCGCGCACGCCACGCGAACGGGTGAACCCGCTGCCCAGCGCGCGCAGCGTGCCGTCCGACTCGGTGCGCCCGATCAGGCACGCAACCTTCGTGCTGCCCACGTCAAGTACGCCGAACGGCCCGGTGCGCAGGCTGCGCGCGCGCACCGGCGGCTCCGGCGGCAAGGGCGGCGGACTGATGTGGTCGCGCGCCGGCCTGCCCTTGCGGGAGAGGTCGTTCATGTCGCTCTCCTGTTCGGCGTCGCCGTCGGCGTCGCTTGCGGCTTCGCATCGCCCGGCGCCTTGAGCTCAGCCGGCTTGGCATCTCCCCCGCTGGGGTCAGCAGGCTTTGCATCCGATGCTGATGGCGGGCGGGTCCGCACGGCCAGCCGGTCCGGCAGCCGCATATCTACGAACACGAGCGGCCTGTCCAACAACTGCTGATGCGCCTGCAAATCGGACAGCCGGACCAGTGCCGCCGCCTCGTGTCCCTCAGGTAACATTACCGTCACCCGATTCTTCAACTGCAAATTCCACCTTCGCTCGCCAACCCGAACGATTGCCACCACGCGTGACTTGATGTCGGGCGCCGCCGCAAGCGCATCGAGCATGTCCGACGCATGCGCCGGCGCGCCCAACCCCACCACCAGCGGCAGATCGGTGAACG
Source organism: Rhodospirillales bacterium (assembly GCA_903643085.1). GTDB lineage: Bacteria > Pseudomonadota > Alphaproteobacteria > Acetobacterales > Acetobacteraceae > BOG-908. The sequence continues at coordinate 3,954 of CAHJWU010000226.1, read as the reverse complement.
CGGCCACATCCTCGTCGGCCACCACGTCGCCCGACCTGTCGATGAGCTGGAACTTGCCCTGGTTCTGCCAGATGGCGAACGGCCGCCGCTCCGTCAGGTCGACATAGATCGTGTCGGGCAGCCGACGCTCCACCGCGACATGCTGCACCCAGGCCAGGTTTTCTATACGCGCGCGCGCGCCTTCCACGGAAAATCCCAGTATCGGATCGCCCTTCTTGACGCCCAGCGCCGTCAGCAGCACCGGCTCCGGCGTGTTCGAGCGCCCGTCTATGGTGATCTGCTTCACGCGCAAATCGATCGCGCGGCCAAAGCGTGTCTCCAGCCCGGCCAGCGTGCCACCCGTCTGCGCGGAATGCGCCACCGTCACGCCTGCCAGCACGATCGCGAAACCGCTCAGCGCCCAGGCGGCCAGCCGGAGGTTCCTGCGTTGCCGGCGCACCAGCAGCTTCATGCGGCTCGGTCTTGCGATCTCGCGTCTCATGCGAGGCGCTCCGGCGAAGAGAGCAAGCAGTTCTTATCTGAAAAGAACCGAACTTTTGACTCCGCTGCCGCGCCGCATCTCCGCAGCCACCGGCAGGGAGCGAAGATTTGCTGCATTTCAAAGACGCAGGCCGTGCCTTCTACTCTCTGCATGACGCCTGCTCCACCATCCAGGTGCACAAAGCCCCGAACCCTATCCCGCAAAACGCCGCCTGCTCCGGCAGCAGCGACGTGGGCGTCAAGCCAGGTTGCGTGTTCACCTCCAGAAGCACCAGCCGGCCCGGCTCGCCCTGCGTGTCGTCATAGCGGAAATCCGCCCGCGACGCGCCGCGGCACCCAAGCGCGCGATGCGCCGCGACGGCCAGTTCCATCGCCATCGCCTGCGCCTGCGGATGCAGCACGGCGGGTATCACATGCCGCGAGCCGCCCACCGCATATTTGCTTTCGTAATCGTAGAAGGCGTGGGCGGAGGAGATTTCCGTCACCGCCAGCGCCCGGTCGTCCATCACGCCAACGGTAAGTTCGCGGCCGGCCACGAATTCCTCGACAAGCGCCTGAGTCCCGAAGCGCCACTCCTGCGCGATCTCCGCGCGCCGGTTGGTCCCCTCGCGCAGTATTTCCACACCGACGGAGGATCCCTCGTTCAGCGGCTTGATCACGTAGGGCAAAGCAAGCGGATCGGCCAGCGCCAGGTCGCCGACGTCGATGACCACACCGCGCGCGATCGGCAATCCGGCCGCCGCGAACACGGCACGGCTCGCCGCCTTGTCCATCGCCAAAGCAGAGGCGCGCACGCCGGAATGCGTGTAGGGAATGCCCAGCCAGTCCAGCACGCCCTGTATCACGCCGTCCTCGCCGAACCGGCCATGCAGCGCGTTGAAGACCGCATCCGGCCGAGGCTCCAGCGCCGCCAGCATCGCGCCCAGATCGGCCCCGACTTCGACCGGAATGACCGCGAAACCCGCGCCACGCAGCGCGTCCACCACCTGCGTGCCGCTCGACAGGCTTACCTCGCGTTCGGCCGAGATGCCGCCGTACAGCACGGCAACCCGTTTCATGACGTCACCGCCGGCCGGGACCCCGGCACGCCTACGCGCTTTATCTCCCAGGCCAGCGTGTGGCCGCTTGCCAGGTGAACCCTGCGGCGGACGTCCTCGCCCAGCCCCTCCAGGTCCGCGGCGGTGGCCGAACCGGTATTGAGCAGGAAATTGCAATGCTTTTCCGAAACCTGCGCACCGCCGCGCACCAGCCCGCGGCAGCCTGCCGCGTCTATCAGCTCCCAGGCTTTCGCCCCCTCGGGATTGCGGAACGTCGATCCGCCAGTCCGGGCGCGCACCGGCTGCGTCGCCTCGCGGGACGCACGTATCGCCGACATGCGCGCGCCGATCGCTGCAGCATCGCCGCCGCGCGCGCAGAACCGCGCCTGCACCACCACGCATTCCGGCGGCAACCCGGAATGCCGGTAGGAGAAGCCGATCTCGCCCGCGCCCAGCCGGCGCAGTTCACCCTGCCTGGTCAGGATCTCTGCCCAGTCCAGGCAGCTCGCCACGTCGCCGCCGTAAGCGCCGGCGTTCATCGCCACCGCGCCGCCTATGCTGCCCGGTATGCCGGAGAGGAATTCCAGTCCGGTCAGGCAGGAGGCGGCCGCGTGTTCGGCGACGGTCGCATCCAGCGCGCCCCCGCCGGCGACGATCCCGTCGGGCTCGACCGCAACATCGGCAAACCCGCGCGCCAGCCGTATCACCACGCCGGACAACCCGCCATCGCGTATGATCAGGTTCGAAGCCGCACCTATCACGGTGACCGGCACATGCAGCGGCATCTCGCGCAGGAAACGCGCGAGACCGGCGACATCGGCCGGCCGCAACAGCACCTCCGCCTTGCCGCCGACGCGAAACCACGTCTGCGCCGCCAGCGCCGCGTCCGCCTGCAGGCGCCCGGAACAGGCCGGCAGCGACTCCAGCAAGTGCAGACCCCGCTCGGCGGCCATCATGACGCACCGCCCGCGCGGCGCCCGCGTCCCGCAGCGCCTTGCAGTTCGGTCAGTTGCGCCGGCAACGCATGTGCCCAGGCAGTGATGTTGCCGGCGCCCAGACACACGACGAAATCGCCTGGCCTGGCGATCGCGTGCACCATCTCTGCCAGGTGCTCCGGCCGCTCCAGCGGCACCACGCTCCTGTGCCCGCTCGCCCGCAATCCGTCCACCAGCCCGTCGCGCGAGTAGCCGTCAATCGCCTGTTCGCCGGCGGCATATACGTCCGCCACGATCACCGTGCCGGCGTCGTTCATGCAGGTGCAGAACTCGGTGAACAGCGAGGCCAGGCGCGAATAGCGATGCGGCTGCACCACGGCCACCACGTCGCGCGCGCCCGCCTGACGCGCCGCCTTCAGAACCGCCGCGATCTCCACCGGATGATGCCCGTAATCGTCGATGACCGTAATGCCGCCCACTTCGCCGGTCTTCGTGAAACGCCGCTTCACGCCACGGAAGCCGGCGAACGCGCTGCGCATGATCTGGTCGTCGATCTCCATCTCGAACCCGACAGCCACCGCGGCCAGCGCGTTCTGCACGTTGTGCTGGCCCAGCATCCCCAGCCTGAACGGCCCCATCTTGCGACCGCGTCCACGGAACCGGTCCGTCACCGCCACGTCGAACGTGGCGCCCTGCTTGTCGGCGCGCATGTTCTCCGCCCGTATGTCGGCCTGCGGCGAGAACCCGTACGTGACGATACGCCGGTCCACGCGCGGTATCATCGCCTGCACTGCGGGATGGTCGATGCAGAGCACGGCGAACCCGTAGAACGGGATGTTGCCGACGAACTGGTCATAGGCGGCCGTCATCGCCTCGGCACTGCCCCAATGGTCCAGGTGCTCGGGGTCCATGTTGGTGACCACCGCGATCGTTGCGGGCAGCCGGAGGAAACTGCCGTCGCTCTCATCGGCTTCGACGACCATCCAGTCGCCCGACCCCATGCGCGTGTTGCTGCCGTAGGCCTCGATTATGCCGCCGTTTATCACCGTGGGGTCCAGCCGCGCCGCTTCCAGCACCGCGGCAACCAGGCTCGTGGTCGTCGTCTTGCCGTGCGTGCCGCCGACCGCGATCGCCCAGCGCAGGCGCATCAGCTCGGCCAGCATCTCCGCCCGCCTGACCACCGGTATCAGACGCTGGCGCGCACTGACGATTTCGGGATTGTCCGCCCGCACCGCGGTGGACACGACGACCACCTGCGCGTCACCGAGGTTGCTGGCATCGTGCCCGACCGACACCCGCATGCCCTGCGCGCGCAGCCGCTTGACGTTGGCGTTGTCCGATATGTCGCTGCCCTGCACGGCGTATCCGAGCATGTGCAGGACCTCGGCTATGCCGGACATGCCGATCCCGCCGATCCCCACGAAATGTATCTTGCCGATGCTGAGCGGGAGCGCCCTCATCCGACAGCTCCCAACCCGGCCGCCAGCCGCTCGACCGCGCAG
>CAHJWU010000225.1 GCA_903643085.1 Rhodospirillales bacterium | reverse complement strand
CCCCGCCTGCCTGCCCCCCGAAGCCACCCGCCTCCTCGAAGAACTCAGCTGCGCCCTGCACCCCCCGATCAGCGCCGCCACCCTGCTGGCCCTGCTGCAATCCGCCCGGCTCCGCCCCACCCTCGCCGAACCGCTGATCCGCCTCCTGCCGCCGGACGAGCTCGAATTCCTCGCCCGCCGCCTCCTGTCCTCCCCGCCGGACCTGGCCCTGATACGCCGGGCCATCCCCCAGGACCCCTGGCTCAACACCACCCTGCCCGCCCTGATCGCCTGGCTGGCCACCGACCGCCCGCAGACACGAAGCACCTCCAGCCCCGCCACCGAGGATCACGTGGCCGTCCTGCAAACCGGAGACCTGCGGCCCCAGGCCGGCCTCGCCCTGCTGGCCACCGCCCGCACCACCATCCCCCCGCGCCGCCTCGCCTGCCTGCTGGCCACCGCCCGCAACGAAGGCCCATACATCCTGGACTGGCTGGCCCACCACCGCGCCTGCGGCTTCGAGCACGCGGTCATCTACAGCAACGACAACGACGACGGCTCGGACGACCTCCTGGCCCTCCTCGCCGACGCGGGCGAGATCACCTGGGTCCAGAACCACCTCACCGCCGCCTCCCGCGCCCAGTGGAAAGCCTACGGCCACGCCTTCAAATCCCTGCCGGACCTGCTGGACTTCCGCTGGACCATGGTCCTCGACCTCGACGAATACGTGGGCTTCCGCACCGACCTCTTCGCCCACATCGGCGACCTCATCGGCTGGCACGAATTCCAGCCCGTCGACGCGCTGGCCATGCGCTGGCTCACCTTCGCCGCCGGCCGCGCCGACATCTGGCAGGATGCCCCCTCCACCACCCGCTTCCAGCGCCGCGAACCCGCCGTCTCGCCCCTCTTCAAATCCCTCGTGCGCAGCAACCGCTTCTGGGACTCCCACTGCCACTTCCCCTACCCGACCCTGAACCTGCCCTTCAGCTACCGCCTGGAGGACGGCAACCCCTGCCACCACATGTCGCGCCTCGCCGGCATAACCCCGCCCGCCGACCCGGTCAGCGCCGACACCGCCTGGATCGCCCACCACCCTTTCCGCAGCGCCGCCGAGGCGCTCGCCAAGGCCAGCCGCGGCGACGCCACCTGGAACCAGGCCACCCGCGCCGACGCCGACCGCCTCGACACCATAGTCAAGCGCTTCGTCGCCCTGGCCGACCACCCCAGCCTGACCACCGACGACCGCACCCTGCACAACGCCCGCACCCTCCCCGCCCACCTCGCCCGCCTGCACGCCCTACCAGGCGTCGCCGCCTGCGACGCGTCCATCAAACAACGCTACGCCGCCCGCCTCGCCGCCCTGTCCGCCGCCTTCATCCAGGTGCCGATCGCCAGCGACCGCCCCCCCGAATATGCCCAGTTCCAGAACATCCTCCGCGCGCAGATCGAAAAACGCCGTTTGGCTGCGTGAGGGTAGAAAGCGAGGCAAGGCCTTCTTTTTTGCAAAAAAGAAGCAAAAAACTCTTGCTCCCTGCGGGCCGAGCCGCCTCGCGTTTTCCGGAAGTACCTGGACGCCACACGCGGGGAGGCAAAAGTTTGGTTGTTCCAAGAAGGACTGCTTGCTTTCCGCTTCACGCGCAACGCGGGCTGGAAGTGCTGTGGTCGTCGGTGATTTCGGGACCGCCTGCCAAGCCCAGGAAAATACGGCAACGTCTGACGTCAGCATTATCCGCAATCCGGCCGGCATCCGGCGCGAACGAGCGGGCCTCCTGAGCCGACTGCCGACGCCTGCGAAAACGTTACATTTACATTATAGCCGTCAGTTCAGCTCAACCAGCCTTGCCGCTGTGTCGCGACTCAAAGCACGCAAAATCCGCCAGTTCGCGCCAGATACACGCAGCCTCCGTCAAGGCTCTTCCTGCACCGGCAAAATGACGGGCATGTCCGCGCGGCAAGCTGCAACCGTCAGATGACCTCGCCGATCAGGCCGGTATGCGGCAGGGTTGCCGGCGGCAGGCCGGCGCGGCTAGCCGGCGGCGTCCACCCGGGATTTCTCCAGCCTTACCAGGCTGTCCAACCGGTCGGGGCTGATCTTGCGGCCATTCCTGCCCCAGACCTCCACCTTGCCCGCCTTTCCGCACAGGCGGCGAAGCCGGCTGCAGTGCAACTCCGCCTCGGTCGCCGTGCTGGCCACATGCTCGATCGGCTCCGGCGCCTGAGGTCCCTCTCCGATCACAAGAAAATAATCCATCGCAACCTCATCACATCGTGCCGGTCATCCGGGGCCGCCGAACGGGTCCCAGCCGCCAAGCGCCAGACAACGGGCGCCAGGCAATGGGCGCCGGGCAATAGGGACAGGTGAGCTGCACGCAGCGCCCGCCTCCTTCGCCGGCCCCGAAGACAGCGGTCAATCGAATACGCACCGGATTGTCCACAGTTCGTCATACGCCGGTGCCCGTCTCCCTCACCAGCCGCATGAACCTGCTTGCCACCGACATGGGCCTGACCAACGCGTCCGCGGCCGCCAGCTTGCCACCTCCCTCGTGAGCCAGCCGGCCGCAAAACGCCCCTCATGCCCGCCCAGGCCCGGCCAGGCCGGGCCGGGAACGCGTGTCGGCTACGCTCAATGCGATCCCGTAAGGCAGCATCCGGCCGGTCAACCGCGCAGTGAGTCCGTTTGAAAACGTGGTCTGGCCTGCCAGCCGGCGCGTTTTCGCGAGCACCGAAGCGGAGTTGTCGCTGGCCAATGAGCACCGCAGCACAGCGAAAGCGCGCCAGAAATCCGCCAGGGCGCGTTTCAAACGGACTCTCGGAAGCCGTCTTCATGCGTCCCGATCACAAGCGCGTAGCCGCACGAACCGTCCGGGAAAGTCGTCGTTAGCCGCCTGTTCCGGCAAGTCGTCGGCAAACAAACAAGGATCAGCGGAATGAACCGTCGAAACACCCTGCTAGCACTCGGCGGCGTCCTGCCGCTGGCGCTCGCGGCCCGCACCCTGAAAGCGCAGACCCCCGCTTTGAGCATCGCCACGTGGCGGTCGAGCACGCTGCAATACGGCACGCTGGCCAAGCAGACCAGCCAGTACGCGTTTCTGCGCTCGTCCAACCAGTACGTGAAGGACTTCGCCACCAGCGAGATCGAGGAACAGACCGCCTTCGCGCAGGCGCTCAACGCGGTCGCCAACCCGCCCGCGGCCCCGCTCACGGCCGCGCAGCAGGCGATGCTGAACAGCGTGATAACCGCGTCGGATGCCACCTTCGATGCCAACTACCTGACGATCCAGACCAAGGGTCACGAGATGCTGCTGCAGCTGCAGATCGGCCTGCTGGCCGACGGTCTGCCCTACACCACGGTGGCGGTACAGCAGGCGGCGGTCGCCAAGGCGTTCATCGAGACTCACCTCACGGCGCTCGCCCTCCTCACGTCCAACAACCAGTAACCGTCCCTGCGACCCTGCTGCCGGAGGCGCCCACCGCCGCCCGGCGGCAGGGAGCGGCACCCGCCGCTTGCCGCGGAAAAGTGGTTGCCGGGATCGCCCGCCCGCTTGCACCATGCCGCGATGCGCGCCACGCTCCCCGCCCTCCTCCTGCTCACCCACGCGGCCTTTGCCGACCCGGCGCCTGGCATGGCCCGGACCCTGGGCCAGGTGCTGGCCCGGTATGATTCCTGGCTGACCGACGCCGATCCGGTGTCCGCCGGCCAGCGCGGCAACCTCCAGGCCGCCGCACGCTGGCCCGACGACTCCCCCGGGGCGGTCGCCGCCCGCCAGGCCACCCTCACCCAGATCGGGCGCGCGCTGGACGCCATCCCGCAATCGGCCCTGACCGGCGAGGACGCGCTGAACCGCACGCTCCTGCAAGCCCGCATCGCCACCGACCAGGACAGCCTCCGCTTCGACGAGAACCGCATACCCTACGCCAGCGACCAGGGCTTTTTCGTCATCCCGGACTACGCCGCCGGCGGTATCGCCCTGCACACGCCGCGGGACGCGCAAGCCTGGCTGACCCGCCTGGCCACGCTCCCGGCCTTCTACGAAACCGAGACCGCCAACCAGCAACGTGGCGTCGCCACCGGCTTCGTCCTGCCCCGCCGCGTCGCCGCCAGGCAAGCCCAGGCCGCCGCCGCCCGCGCCGCCGTCCCGGCCGGACAGGATCCTCTGCTCGCCCCGCTGGACACCCTGCCGGACGGACCGGACAAAGCCCCACTGCGCGCCCGCGCCCTCGCGCTGGTCGAGAGCACCGTCAAGCCCGCCCAGCAGACGCTCGCCCGGTTCTACGCCACCACCTATGTGCCGCACGCCCGCGAGACGCTCGGCGCCGCGTCCCTGCCCAACGGCCGCGCCTATTACGAGATGCTCGTCCGCCGGGAGACCACCACCACCCTCACGCCGGACCAGATCTTCGCCATCGGCCAGTCGGAAATCGCCCGCATACGCGCAGAGATGGACCGCCAGATCGCCCAGACCGGCTTCCAGGGCAGTTTCGCCCAGTTCCAGGCGCGGCTGCGCACCGACCCCGCGTTCTACGTCACCACGCGCGAAGCCCTGCTGGAACACGCCAGCCGCCTCGCCAAGCGCGTCGACGGCCAGCTTCCCCGCTTCATCGGCCACCTCCCGCGCCTGCCCTACGGCGTCGCCCCCGTCCCCGCCGCGATTGAGGACGGCTACACCACCGCCCGCTACGACGGCGGCAGCCCCGAACAGGGCATCGCCGGCGAACTCTGGATCAACACCTCGCACCTCGACCAGCGCCCGCTCTACGAACTCCCCGCCCTCGTCGCCCACGAAGGCGCGCCCGGCCACCACATCCAGATCGCGCTCGCCCAGGAACTGACCGGCCTGCCCGCCTTCCGGCGCGACAGCAACATCACCGCCTACGTCGAAGGCTGGGCCCTCTACAGCGAGCAGCTCGTCACTGAAATGGGCCTCTACGCGACACCCTACGAACGCTTCGGCCAGCTCTCGCTGGAGATGTGGCGCGCCTGCCGCCTGGTGATGGACGTGGGCCTGCACTGGCGCGGCCAGACCCGCGACCAGGCCCTGTCCTGCCTGCGTGACAACACCGCGCTGTCCGAAGCCAACATGCAATCCGAAGTGGACCGCTACATCGCCTGGCCCGGCCAGGCCCTGGGCTACAAGATCGGCGAGCTGAAGATCATGGAACTCCGCCACCGCGCGGAGGCGGCGCTCGGCGCGAAATTCGACGAGCGGCGGTTCCATGACGTGGTGCTGGACGAAGGCGCCATGCCGCTCGGTGTCCTCGAAGCGCGTGTTGACGACTGGATCGGCCAGGAAAGCAAGTGACGCCGGCTGGCCTCGCGGTTGACGTTCGGGCAAGCAAGACCGGCCTTCTTTTTTGCAAAAAAGAAGCAAAAAACTTTTGTTCCCTGCGCAGGTTCAGCCGCCTCGGTGCATCCGCAAGCATCCGAACGCCGCAAATGCGGGAAGCAAAAGTTTTTGGTCCTTTTTTGCAAAAAAGGACTGCTTGCTTTCCACGTGCCACTCTCGACGCACGATAGTGTCCGCGCTCATGGTGGAAATTTTCTTGCAGGAGCGGGTGTAGGTTGAGGTGGCCATC
>CAHJWU010000224.1 GCA_903643085.1 Rhodospirillales bacterium | reverse complement strand
GGCGGACGCCCGGCCACGGTGATGCCGAACACCACGTCGTCGCGTCCGGTCAGGCAGGAGAGCACCATCGCCCAGGCGCCCTGAACCAGCGTGTTCAAGGTGAGGCCATGCTGCCGCACCAGTCGCGTGAGCGCGTCTGTGAGATCGGCCGGCAGCTCGAACAGCAGGCTTTCCGGGACCATCGGCTCGGCCGGCCGGTCGGCGATCAGCCTGGTGGGTTCGGTGAGGCCGGACAGCGCCGCGCGCCAGGCATTCTGGACATTCGTGCGGTCCTGGCGCTGCAGCCAGGCGAGATAGGTCCGGTAGGGCGCCGGCGGCGGCAACTGCGAGTCGTCGCCCGCGGTCTGATACAGGGCAAACAGCTCTTGCAGCAGCACGGGCATCGACCAGCCATCCAGCACGATGTGGTGGTGGGTGAACAGAAGCCGGTGACGCTCGGGCGCGAGTTTTATGAGAGTGCATCGCAGAAGGGGCGGCTTGGCCATGTCGAAGCGTTCTTCCGCCTCGATTAATTGCAGACGCAGCAGTTCGGCTTCCTGTCCGGCATGCAGGTCGACGAGATCGAGTTCACGCCAGGGCAAGGTGGCGCGGCGCGCGATGACCTGCACCGGGGCGCCGGATTTACGCTGGATGAAACCGGCCCGCAGGTTGGCATGACGCGCGAGCAGCGTCTGTGCCGCTGCCCGCAGGGCCGGCACGTTCAGCGCGCCGTGAAGATCAAAGGCAAGCTGTACTACGTAGGCGTCCCTGTAGGCATCCTTGTCCACGCCGTCGTACAACGCGTGGAACAACAGGCCCTGCTGCAGTGGAGAGAGAGGAAGTAATTCCTCGATCTGGTTATCCAAAAATGCTCTCCAGGTCTTCGATCTCGTCCTGCTCTATTTCGAGCAGAGGCGCGTCGGACGGGGTGAAGCCACCGGTCTGCGGGCGTTCGCTCAGGGCGGCGAGGCTCGCCAGCACCCTGAACCAGCCCTCGGCCAGCGCCCGGATGTCCGCCTCGTCGAACAGCCCGCCCGCCCAGGACCACTGCGCCACGAGGCTCGGTCCGGCAGCCGCGTCGGCGGTATCATCGATCGTCATGGCATTGAGGTCGATGCCGTGGACCATGGGCATTCCGCCGTCGCCGCCACCGCCCAGTCCGGATACCGGAGCCCAATCCGCACTCTCGGCGGCAGCGAAGCGGCCGAGATAATTGAAGCCGATCTGTGGCACGGGATGGCGCGCCAGGATCGGCCCGGTCTCGTCGTTCATGTGCCGCAGCAGGCCATACCCCAGGCCGTGATCCGGGATTGCCAGCAACTGCTCCTTGATCCGCTTGATCGCGCGGCCGAGGCCAGCCTCGTCAGGCGTGTCGGCTGCGAGGTCCACCGCGCCAGGGTCCAGCCGCACCGGGAAGAGCGTCGTCAACCAGCCGACCGTGCGCGACAGGTCGATCCCCGGGGCGATCTCCTCCCGGCCATGGCCTTCGAGGTCGATGAGGACGGTGCCGACATCGACGGTGCCGCGCCGCGCGCGCCATTGCGCCACCGCCAGGGCGAAGCCCGCAAGGAGCACGTCATTCGCCCCGCCATGGAACAGCGCCGGAAGGCGCATCAGCAGCGGGCCGGTAATGTCGGCAGACAGGGCAAGGCTGAAGCTTCCGGCGTCCGCGGCGCGGTCCGTTGCGGGGTCCAGGCGGCGCGCGGACAGGAGCGGGTCCGGAGCCGACAGGATGGCCTGCCAGACTGCGAGTTCGGCAATGCGGCGCGGCGCCCGGGCTTCGGCCGCAAGCACCTGCGCCCAGCGCCGGAACGACGTGCCGCGCGACTCCAGGCGGGGATGCTGTCCGCATTCAAGGGCGCGCGCGGCAGCCGCAAGGTCCGGCAGGAGGATGCGCCAGGATACGCCGTCGACGGCCAGGTGGTGGATCACCAGAAGCAGGCGGCCGGGTGCGCCGCCGGCATCGAACCACACGGCCTGAAGAATGCGGCCATGCACGATGTCGAGCCGGGCCTCCGCCGCGCCCTGCTCCGCTGTGAGGCAGTCGTGCCAGGCCTGATCTTGCCGGCCGTCGATCCGGACGCTGTGCAGGCAGTCCTCCGCCGGCACGGCACCGGCTGGCGGAACATCCAGCTGCCAGGGCGCCTCCTGCACCCCCCCGAGTTGGGAACCTGCGTCGCGGCTTGGGAGAAGGCGCAGGCGCAGCGCGTCGTGGTGGTCGAGCAGGCACTGCAGCAGCGTGATCAGATCGTCGCGACGCAGCCCTGCAGGAAGGCGCAGCAACATCGCCTGGTTGTAGCGGCTGGCGTCACCCCCGCGCTCGGATAGCCAGCGGATGATCGGCGTCAGCGGCACCGGCCCGACCGGCACGTCGGTCACTGCGGGCTTGCCGCGGACGAGCGGCCTGGCGACGGCGGCAAGTGCTGCCACCGTCTGGTGCTGGAACACGTCGCGCGCGGTGATCGACAGGCCCGCCTTGCGCATGCGGCTGACCAGCTGGATCGACATGATGCTGTCGCCGCCGAGGTCGAAGAAGCCGCCATCGATCCCGACATGGTCCAGGCCGAGCAGTTCGCCGAAGAACCTGGCGAGTATCTCCTCTTGTCGGGTGCGGGGCGACCGCAGCGAGACCGGCGTGAAGTCCGGCGCGGGCAAGGCGCGCCGGTCCAGCTTGCCGTTGGGTGTCAGCGGCAACGCCTCCAGCACGATCACCGCCGCAGGCACCATGTAGTCCGGCAGACGCGCCACCATCGCAGCGCGGATCGCCGCAGGGTCGCAACCGCCGCTTCTGGCGACGACATATCCCACGAGACGGCGCTCGCCGGGCAGGTCCTCGCGCGCCATGGCCACGGCGTGGCTGACTGAAGGCTCTTCCAGCAGGGCCGCCTCGACATCGCCCAGCTCGATCCGGTAGCCGCGTATCTTGACCTGGTGGTCTACCCTTCCGAGGAAATCCAGAACACCGTCGGAGCGCCATTTAGCCAGATCGCCTGTGCGATACAGGCGCGAGCCGGGTGCCCCGAACGGGTTGGCCAGGAAGCGTTCGGCGGTCAGCGCCGGGCGGCCCAGGTAGCCGCGTGCCAGGCCGTGTCCGGCCAGATACAGCTCGCCCGCGACGCCGATGGGCGTCGGCTGCATCGTGGCATCCAGCACATAGGCTTGCATGTTGTGGATCGGCGTGCCGATCGGCAGGCGGTCATGCTCGCCGATACGCGCGGTGATGACCGATGCGACCGCGCCGACGGTCGTCTCGGTCGGCCCATACTGGCTGACCAGCTGGACGGACGGGAAGCGGCGTTGCCAGAATACGATGTCATGCGCGGCAAGCGCCTCGCCGCCGATCATCAGCGTGCGGGTGTCGATATGTCCATCGTCGCGCAGCAGGATCTCGTTGATGAGCTTGATGTGCGACGGGGTTCCCTTGACGACGGTGTGGGATCGGCCGGCGCAACGGGCTACGACGGCCTCGATGTCATATTGATCGCGTAATATCGTCAGGGTCTGGCCGGTCAGGATCGGGCCGAACAGGGTGGTGACCGCGCCGTCGAAATTGACGGATTGCAGCAGCGGAGAGCCGGGGCCGTGCTCGTAGAAGCGCGGGTTCGACCAGGACAGGTAGTTCACCAGGTTGCGGTGTTCTACAATCACGCCCTTGGGATGGCCGGTCGAACCCGACGTGTAGATCACATAGGCCGGGTGTTCCGGGCGCAGGGGACGTGTCCGCTGCCGGTCGGTGGGACACGTGGCGGATGATGCGGCGAGCTGGCCTGTCAGACCGGCATCGTCGAGGCAGCACACGGCAACAGTGGCCGGCAGACCGCGCGATGTCGCGGCTGTTCCCAGAACGCAGCGCGGCCTGGCATCCGCCAGCATGACAGCCAGGCGTGCCGGCGGGTATTCGGGATCGAGCGGCAGATACGCGGCACCCGATTTCAGGATCGCCAGCATCGCCACGATCAGCTCCGGCGAGCGCGGCAGACAGAAGCCGACGATGTCTTCCGGGCCGACGTGGCGGGCGATCAGGTAATGCGCCAGCCGGTTCGCCCTGCGGTCCAGTTCCGCGTAGCTGAGCACGCTGTCTTCGAACGCCAGGGCAGTTGCGTCAGGCGTGCGGCCGACCTGGGCCTCGAACAGCGCCGTCACGGTCGTGTCCGGCACCGGATGGGCGGTGTTGTTCCAGGTGACCAGCAGCCGGTGCAGTTCGTCGTGCGACAGCAGTTCGAGCTGGCCGATCGGCAGGTCCGGCGCGGCCGCCATGGCGTCGAGGAGCTGCACGAGCCGGCGCGACAGGCTGGCCACCGTGTCGCGGTCGAACAGGTCGGTGACGAACTCGATCGTCCCATCCAGGCCCAGGAGGTTGCCGGCCGCGTCGCGCCGCTCGACGAATCCGAAGCTGAGATCGACCTTCGAGATGTTGGCGCGTATCGCATCCAGCCTGGTCACGAGGCCGCAGAGATCGAAGCCCGAGGCCTGCTCGTGCTCGAGGACGAGCATGGTCTGGAACAGCGGATGGCGGCCGAGCGAGCGCGGCGGGTTGAGGAGCTCGACCAGCCGCTCGAAGGGCAGGTCCTGATGAGCATAGGCGGCGAGGTCGATTTCGCGCACCCGTGTCAGCAGCGTGCGTGCGCTCGGATTGCCGGAGGTATCGGCGCGCAGTATCAGGCTGTTGACGAAGAAACCTACGAGATCGTCGAGCGCGTCGTCGGTCCGGCCGGCAATCGAAGTGCCGAGCACGATATCGGTACCGGCACCGATCCTGGTGTACAGGGCGGCAAGGCCCGCTTGAAGCACCATGAACAGGCTGGCCTGGCTGTCGCGGGCCAGATTGGCAAGCCGGGCATGCTGTGACGCATCGAGGCTGAACCGCAGGATATCGCTGTGCTGGCTGGCTGCAGCCTGTCGCGGCCGGTCGAAGGGCAGCGCGATCTGTTCCGGCAATCCACTCAGGGCAGTGCGCCAGAAACCGAGCTGCTGGGCGGTTCGGCTGGCGGGATCGGCCGGCTCGCCGAGCAGGTCGCGTTGCCACAGTGTGTAGTCGGCATATTGCACCGGCAACGGCGCCAGGCCCGGGCTTTCGCCGCGGCAGCGCGCACCGTAGGCAACGCTCAGGTCACGTGCGAGGGGGCTCATGGACCAGCCGTCGCTGGCGATATGATGCAGCAGCACAAGCAGGACGTGCTGCTCCGCGCCGAGCCGGAACAGGGTGGCCCTGATCGGCAGTTCCGCGGACAGCTCGAAGCCGTGGGCGGCCGCCTGGCCCAGCATCGCCGGCATCCCGACCTCGTCGCTCTCCACTCTGTCGAACACGAGGCGGGCCGCGGAGATGTCCAGTATGCGCTGGCCGGCCACGCCGTCCGTGTCGGTAAAGATCGTACGCAGGCTTTCGTGCCGGGCGACGAGGTCGGCGAGCGCCATCGCCATCGCGTCGGCCGATAGGGGACCGTCCAGATGCAGCACGAGCGGGATATTGTAGGTGGGCCGCGCGCCCTCGATCCGGCTCGATACCCACAGCCTTCTCTGTGCGAAGGAGAGCGGGATGGTATTTGGTCTTGTTGTGGCTGTGAGTGTTGGGCGTGCGGC
>CAHJWU010000223.1 GCA_903643085.1 Rhodospirillales bacterium | reverse complement strand
GCAGGCGCGCTTCGGGCTGGCGCCGTCGCGGTCGGCCCTGGTGTTCGGCGTGGTCAGCCGGCTGTCCCATCAGAAAGGCCTGGACCTGCTGCTGGCCTGCCTGCCTGACCTCCTGGCCGCCGGCGCGCAGCTTGCGCTGATCGGTCTCGGTGACGCGGACCTGCAGGCTGCCTTCAGCGCGGCCGAAGCGGCAAATCCGGGCCGCGTAGGCGTGAAGCTCGGCTACGACGAAGCAGCCGCCCACCTGCTGCAGGCCGGCAGCGACGCCATCCTCGTGCCCTCCCGCTTCGAACCTTGCGGCCTTACGCAGCTTTGCGCGTTGCGCTACGGCGCCATCCCAGTGGTGAGCCGCGTCGGCGGCCTGGCCGACACGGTGATCGACGCGAACGCGGCAGCTCTGCACGCGGGCGTGGCGACCGGCGTGCAGTTCGCGCCCGTGACTGCCGACGGGCTACGTGGTGCGATCGCACGCACGGCCGCGCTGTGGAAGCAGCCGCAGGCATGGTCCGTGATGCAGGCAAAAGCGATGCAGGCGGATGTGGGCTGGGCCGAGCCTGGGCGGGCCTATGCGGCCACCTACCGGGCGGCTTTGGCCGACAGGCGCCCGACCGCCTCCCTAGCCAGATGAGAACGCCCTGAACAGCGTAAGACGTCGCGCTGGTCCGCGTGGCCGACTGGAGAATTGGTGGGCACTGTAGGGATCGAACCTACGACAAGCTGATTAAGAGTCAGCCGCTCTACCAACTGAGCTAAGTGCCCGTCCAATGCGTAAGGTGGCCTCATAGCAGGGGTCGACGAAGGAAGGAAGGCCCAGCATGAAAAACCCTCGCGCGCCTGTCCGCCAAACGCGCGACAGCGCAACGAAGTCCTGCGCCTCTTCAGGTCAGAGAAGACGTTGCATGCTACACCTCGTCGACCCGCTCCACCCCGCTGATCATTTTCAACGCCTGCCGCAGCCGGGGCGTCACAGCGAACCGCCCTGGCAGCGCGATCTCCACCTCCTGGCCCTCCAGCATCGGCATCAGGCAGATTGCTCCGCGCCCGCGCCCTTCGCGCTCAAGCAGCGCGCGTATGTGGGGCACCGCCTCGGTCTGCTTCAGCCAGATGCGCATGCCGGCGCCGGCGTCCACGGCCGCCTTTTCCAGCGTGATCACCTCCTGCGCGGTGATGCGCAGCGCTTCGCCCTCAATGCGTATGTCCGCGGTCACCAGCAGCGGCGCGCCGGCGGTCAGATGCGGCCGCGCGCTGCCGAGCACCTCGCTGAACAGCGTCACCTCGCAGGAGCCGACCGCGTCCGAGAGCGTCACCCAGGCCATGCGGTTGCCGGTCTTGGTGGTGCGCTCCTTGCTTGCCACCACGCAGCCGGCAATGCGCACGCGCGCGCCGCCGGCCTCGGCGCGGGCCTGCAACACGGTGGTCGGCACAGCACCCAGGCGCTTGAGCAGGCCGGCGAACCCGTCCAGCGGGTGGGCGGTCAAATGAAAGCCCACCGCCTCGGCCTCGTAGCCGAGCTTCTCCATATCCGGCCAGTCGTCCACGGCGGGCAGTCGCAGCCGCTCCTGCTCGCCGCCGCCGAACAGCCCGATCTGGCCGCTGCTCGCCTCCTCAGCGCGGGCCAGCGCGCTGCGCCAGATCGTCTCAGCCCCGGCGAACAGACGCGCCCGGTTGGCGTCCAGCGTGTCAAAGGCACCGGCGCGGGCCAGGTTCTCGAGCTGCATCTTGGTCACACACCGCGCATCGATGCGGCCGGCGAAATCCGACACGTCGCGGAACGGCCGTGCACCACGCACCGCTTCCACCGACTGCATCGCGGCGAAACCCACCTTCTTTATCGCCGCCAGCGCGTAGCGTATCGCCAGCGTGCCGTCCGCCTGCTTCTCGACCTTGAAATCCGCGCCGCTGGCCGCCACGGACGGCGGCAATACGCGCAGGCCCATACGCTCGGCCTCCTGCCGGAGCGCCGCCAGCTTGTCCGTGTTGCCCATCGCCAGCGACATGCAAGCCGCCAGAAACGCGGTCGGATGATTGGCCTTCATCCACGCCGTCTGATACGAGACCAGAGCGTAGGCCGCCGCATGGCTTTTGTTGAAGCCGTAATCGGCGAATTTCGCCATCAGCTCGAACACCTCGACGGCTTTGATCTCCGGAACGCCGCGCCGGACAGCGCCGTCGGTGAAGACTTGGCGCTGCTGCTCCATCTCCGCGCGTATCTTCTTGCCCATCGCGCGCCGCAGCAGGTCGGCCGCCCCCAAAGTATAACCGCCCATCTTCTGGGCGATCTGCATCACCTGCTCCTGGTAGACCATGATGCCGTAAGTCTCGCTCAGGATCTCGCGCAGTTCCTCGTGCGGCGGCGCCCATTTCTCACCGTGTTTCCGCCTGCAGTAATCAGGGATGTTCGCCATCGGCCCGGGCCTGTACAACGCCACCGCAGCGATCAAATCCTCCAGCCGGTCGGGCCGCATCTGCCGCAGCACGTCACGCATGCCGGCACTCTCGAACTGGAACACGCCGCCGGCGTCGCCGCGCGACAGCATCGTGTAAGTCTGTGCGTCGTCAAGCGGCAGCCGTTCCAGATCGACGCTGACCCCCAGCTCGTGCAGGTACTCCACCGCGCGTTGCAGGATCGTCAGCGTGGTCAGGCCGAGGAAGTCGAACTTGACCAGCCCCGCCTGCTCCACCCATTTCATGTTGTACTGCGTCACCAGCGTGCCCTCGCGCGCGTCGCGATACATAGGCACGAGGTCGACCAGCTTGCGGTCGCCGATGACCACGCCGGCCGCATGCGTACTCGCGTGTCGGTACAGGCCCTCCACCTGCATCGCGATTTCCAGCAGGCGGCGTATGGCTTCCTCGCCATCGCGCATGTCCTGCAAACGTTTCTCGCCGTCCACCGCCTCGCGCAGCGTGCACGGCTTGGCGGGGTTGTTCGGGATCAGCTCGGCCACCCGGTTCACCTGGCCGTAAGGCATGCCGAGCACACGCCCCACGTCACGCACCGCCGCGCGTGCCTGCAACTTGCCGAAGGTTATGATCTGCGCCACGCGGTCGTCGCCGTATTCGCGGCGCACGTAGCTTATCACTTCGTCGCGCCTGTTCTGGCAGAAATCGATGTCGAAATCCGGCATAGACACGCGATCCGGGTTGAGGAAGCGCTCGAACAGCAGGTCAAACTGCAGCGGGTCCAAATCGGTGATGGTCAGCGCCCAGGCGGCGACCGACCCCGCGCCCGACCCGCGCCCGGGACCCACGGGTATCCCCTGCGCCTTCGCCCACTGAATGAAATCGGCCACTATCAAAAAATAGCCGGGAAAACCCATCTTCGCGATCACGCCCAGCTCGTATTCCAGCCGCTCACCGTAGCGCGCCCGCTGCGTGCCGTTCGCGTCCACCGCGTCCATCCGGCGCACCAGGCCCTCGCGTGCCATCGCGGCCAGCGTCTCCTCTTCCGTGCTGCCCGCGCGCACCTTCGGACACATCGGCAGCAGCGGGCGGCGCGTCTCGGCCATCACGGCGCAGCTGCGCGCGATCGCCAGCGTGTTGTCGCAGGCCTCCGGCAGGTCGGCGAACAGCGCGCGCATCTGTGCGGCCGTTTTGAAGTAGTGTTCGGGCGTCACCCGGCGGCGGTCCGCCTCGCTCAACAGTCGCGCCTCAGCGATGCACAGCAGCGCGTCATGCGCCTCGTGCATCGCGGGTGCCGCAAAGAAGCACTCATTCGTGGCAACCAGCGGCACGCCGAAGCGGTCCGCCAGCGAGATCAGCCCGGGCTCCACGGCGCGCTCCACTGGCAAGCCATGCCGGTGCAGTTCGACGGCAAGCCGCTCGCCAAACGCCTCCCGCATGCGGCCAAGCAGCACCGCGGCCTCCGGCTCCCGCCCTTCCGCCAGCAGCCTCGCCAGCGGCCCGCGCGTGCCGCCCGTCAGCAGCATCAGCCCGTCCGCCAGGCCGGCCACCACGTCAAAATCCAGCTGTGGCGCGGCCGGATCGCTGGTCAGGAACCCCGCAGAGGACAGGCGCTGCAGATTGCCCAGGCCGGCCGCATCCTGTGCCAGCAGCACCACCGGGTCCACCCCGCCGGCGCGCGTGAGGCTCACCTGGCAGCCGATGATCGGCTGCACGCCCTTGGCTACACAGTATTGCGAGAACTCCAGCGCGCCAAAGAGGTTGGCGGTGTCGGCTATTGCCACCGCCGGCATGCCGGCCTCTCGCGCCAGGGCGGCGATCCTGTCGGGTTTTATGGCGCCTTCGCTCAGCGAATAGGCGGAGTGGACTCGCAGGTGGACGAAGCTGGGCATCGGGACAAGCTAGGCCAGGCCAGGACGCAGGCAAGGTGTTCTTTCTTCAAAAAAAGAAGCAGCACCTTTGTCTCCGTCGGGCGCGCGTCGCGGAGGCATACGCTTCAACGTTCCATACGGAGCTGCCAGCCGGCGCGGCGTCAGCCGTAGTTGCTCGGCGTGTATGCTGTCGGCGGCGGCTACGGCCCAACTCCCAGCCGCTGCTGGTAACGCAGATGCGGGTCATCCGAACCGCCCCGCGGCAACGACTGTATTTCGTACGGCACGAACGCCGCGCGTGGCAGCTGCTCGCGCAGGTCGTCTGTCAGCGAGCGGGCATCGCGCTGGTTGTGCACCACATGCGGCGTGAGCAATACGAGCAGTTCGGTGCGAGCGCGGCTGTTCGTCTGCGTGCTGGTCAGAAAACTGATGATCGGTATGTCTTTCAGAATCGGAATGCCAGTATTCTGCCGGTTCAGCGTGTCCGTAATCAGCCCGGCAATTCCCACCGTCTGACCATCCTGCGCCACGATCCGGCTCTGGATCGCGCGGTCGGTGAAAGTAGGCGAGTTGATGGTCGATCCCGACGTTGGCGTAGTGGTGCTGCCCTGGGCTATGCCGGCCACTTCCTGGCTGATGTCGAGCGTCACCAGGCCACCGCTGTTCACCCGCGGCGTCACCTGCGTGATCACGCCGGTCTTCTGATAGTTGATCGAGTTCGTGACCGCGTCGTTGGCGGAGACCAGGTTTGTCGTCTGCGCGGAGAGGTACGGAACCAGGTTGCCGACCTGCAACGAGGCCGTTTCGTTATCGAGTACAAGGAGTTCCGGTGACGAGAGTATCTTCACGGTAGTGATGCCCTGCAGCGCCTGAATAACAAGATCGCCACTCGCTCCTGACACGCCGAACGAGAATCCTGCATTTGCGGTGGTCGTGCTTCCTGCGCCAAGTATGGCGCTGGCCGCTTGCCCAAACGCGCCAGACAGCCCATGATGCCTGAAATAGAACTCGGTCCCGTATTGCAGGTTGTCGCCGAGATCGACTTCAGCGATGATCACGTCAATACGTACCTGCAACGGTAAGATATCGATCTTGTGCAGCATCGCCTCGACCGTCGCCTCTTCCTCGCCGGTTGCGTAGACAAGTATTGCGTTGTTTTCCGGATTCGGGATGATCCGCATGGCGTTGGCCGCCGCAGCACCACCGCCACTGGACAGGCCGCCCAGCAGCGGGTTCGCGCCGGTGCTGCCGCCGCCACGCGTGGGCGCGCCCTGCCCGCCCGATCCG
>CAHJWU010000222.1 GCA_903643085.1 Rhodospirillales bacterium | reverse complement strand
CACGTCGGATGTCCGCCTCCGGCGCGATGCGCGGCCCTGCGACGACCCGCAGAGGTCGCGCAGGTGCCGCGACGTTGAAGCGTCGCGCAGCTTCGCGCGGCAGGTTGGGCGTCTGCGCCGTGGGCACCACGGCGAGTCGGCCGACGAACGGACGCGCATGCAGCAGCGCCGCCTGCGGCAACGGGCGATACACTGCCTCGATCGGCCGGCCGGCCGCGAACGCGCCCGCAGGCACCACGGTCGCCGCGCGCTCGTTGATGAATACGTTCCGGTTGTTGATCGTCGTGTTGTTGATGTAGGTCGGCCCGCGCCGGATGATCGTCTCCGGCACGCCGTAGGGCGTGTTCAGCCGCGCGAAGTAGGACGGCTGGCAGCGGTACCAGGGATAGTAAGGCTCGCGCGGCCCCAGCGGCACCCAGGCCGGCGCGTAACCACCGACGGCGAAGTTGATGGACGCGCCGGCAAGCGCGGCGCCGCCCACGTTGAGGAACGTCACCAGCGCGGGCGAATACACCGGGTAGGGCGAGCCGATCCCTACATTCGCCTGCGCCTCGCCGGGCACCCAGCCCCAGCGGTTCTCCACCTGCACCCAGCGTCCGTAGTGGAAAGGCGCGAAGCCCCAGCGCGCGTTGTCCACCCATGTCCAGCCCCACGGATGCACGTAGGACCAGTGGCCGTCCCGATACGGCGCCCAGTTGGCAGGCACGCTTTGCGGGTACCAGACCTGGCCGTATTGCTGCGTCTGGGTGAAGCTGCCGTACGTCTGCAGGTCGGCAGCCCCCGTCATGTACTGCACCTGCGCAGGCACGCCGGCGGCAAAGCTGCGCCGTGCCGGCGCACGCAGCAGCCCTTGCAGGAACGCGTCGGTCTGCATCGGGCCGACCGAGCCCTGCAGCGTGTCTGTGCCGCCGATCGTGGCGGTCTGCTGCGGCCCCACATCGAGCGAAAGGTTGGTGCCGGCCACGTGGGCGCTGCCCTCGACGACCGTCACCATAGTCGCGTCATCGGTGTCGCCGGCGACGATCTCGTAGCGGCCGGCGGCGGTGATCTGCACGGCGCCGCGCGGCGTGTTGACCGTCACGTTCTGGCCCTGCGGCAGGCTGCGTAGCTGGAGGAACATCGCCCCCTGCGCCGCTGTCGTGGTGAACTGCGCCTGGTCGAGCGCGGTCACGTCCAGTTCGGTGGAGCTGGCCAGGACGATACGGTTGTCGGCGATCTCCAGGGTCGCCTGCGCGGCCGGCTCGGTCCAGAACGCCTCGCCGTTGGTCACCGGGTAGTTCAGCGTCGCCGGGCTCCACTGCGTCTCGCTGGACTCGTGGAACGAGACAGTGCCGGTGATCGCGGCGACCCGGCCGGCGAGCGCAGGCGGGTCGGTGTTCGCATCGCCGGCCGGATCGGCGCCCTGCTGCTCTGGGCCCTGCTGCTCTGGGCCCTGCTGTTCTGGGCCCGGCTGTTGTGGACCAGGTGGAGGCGCGGGCTGCGCCAAGACGGGCAGGCTGGCCGAAAGGCTAAGGCTGGTTGTTGCCAGCCACATGCCGAGCCGCATAAGCCGGGTATGAGAACGCATGTGAGTCACTCCATCTGCAGGCGAACATCGCCCCGTCCGCATTCAGCCGCACGAACATGGCAGGATGAGGACGGCCCCGGTAACACCGGGTAACCCTTGCCGGTTGCCGCCGTGACATAGTGTGACATCGCACCGAATAGCCGGTTTCTGCCGCTGACTTGAGGCAGCTTGCACCTAAACTAGCGGGATGAACTCGGCCGTGGGGAACGGCGGAGAGGGAGAGACTTGTAATGATCGGACGTATCGTGCGGCGGGCGGCTTTGCCGATCGCCCTTATGGCCAGCACCTTGCTCGGTGGCTGCTACGCCTATCCGTATGGCTACGGCTACCCCGGATACGGCTATGCCGGGTATCCTTATGGCGGCTACGGTTACGGGTATGGCTATCCCGGCTATCTCGGCACGGGTGTCTTCGTCGGCGGCTGGGGCGGAGGCTTCTACCGCGGCGGCTATGGCGGGTTCTACAACCACGGCTGGGGCGGTTATTACGGGCACGGCTTCGGCGGCGGCGGCCATTGGGGTGGCGGCTTCCACGGCGGTGGCGGTTTCCACTTCGGCGGCGGCTTCCACCACTGAAGCGAAGTGCGTGCACGGCGGCGCGGCAGACACTGCCGCGCCGTAGACGCAAGGATCACGCGAGATGAACGAGACGCCGCCTTTTCAGCACGGGCGCGGCCGGTTTCTCGCCCTGATCGTCATCGCGACACTGTTGGCGGGCGGCTTGTGGCTCGTACGCAAGCTCGGCTCAGCGAGCGCCTTGCAGGATTGTGTCGCGACCGGGCGGCGCGATTGCGGACCGTAGCGGCGCTTAAGGACAGGACGCGGCCAGCCGGTATCGCTGTCGTGGTGATCAAACGGCTTTGCGGAACGCGGCCGGTCCGCTAGAGGCGGTTGACATGTCGACCGGCCACGACCGCAACGGGATTGGGATGCACCTGCAGGCTCGGGCGGCCGCCCGGTCCGGCGGTGCCAGGACCAACGTGGCCCTCGCACCGCTCCTCGCCGCCCAGGCGGCGGACAGCTCCGCTGCTGATCACAGGAGCGGCACGGCAGCGGCTTTCTGGCGGCGTTACCGCCTGGAACACGCCTGGCTGACGGCTCTGCCGGAGGCGTCGGCGCTCACCGCGACGGTGCTGGCACTCCGGAGTGCCGCCAGCCAGCCGGCCTCGCCTGAAGCGGACCAGCCTCCTGCCGAACACCTGGCAGCTTTCCGCGCAAGTCTGCCCGACCTGGACAGGCTGGAGCCGGCCTTGCGCGCTTTGGGTCTGCCCGCCACGGCGCAGGCGTCAGGCCCGGCCGAACTTGCCGCCATGGCCGCCGCTTGGCCGGCGTCGCAGGCCGTGGAAGTGCTGCTTGCCAGCGGCGGAGACGACCGGCTGACGCTCGATCCGGCCACCGGGCTGAACCGCTACGGCTGCGCGCCCTGGCCGAGGCCGGAGGTGATTGGGTTCGCGTCCTGCACCGCATCCAGCCTGGCCGAACCGCAGTTCCTCGCCGCCGAGACCGCCCGGCGTGACCTGATCAGGGCTGCGCTGGCCGCTGGAACAGAGGCCGCCCTTGCTGCGGCCAACGCAGATGCCGCTGGTCGCATCCTGGCGCATTTCAGCGTGTCTGACATCGCGGAGGCGATCCTGGCCGCCTCCGGAACCGACGCCGCCCTGATCGTGACCGGCCTGCTCGCCGCAGAACAGCCGGACGCGCCGCTCACCAGCATCCTCGTCAGCCCGGCGGAGACAGGCAGCGGCGTGCCGGACGCCGTGCAGGGCCGCCACTTTTCCATCTTCGCCCCGTCCGGGCGGGCCGTGCCGAAAGGCGGCGCTCTGGACGGTCTGCGCCACCCGCCACATTTAAGCACGGTGGCACTCCGCCACGAGGACGGCACACCCCGCAGCGCGCAGCAGGTCGCAGCGGCCTGCGAGACCGCGATCGCCGCCGCCCTGCCCACCGGACGCGCCGTCCTGCACGCGATCGACGGCTCCAAGACCGGCCTGACCGCGCCCGACCGCCCCACCCTTCTGCGCCTGTCCCGCCGCTTCGGCGGCGCGCTGGATGTCGTCGTCGACGCCTGCCAGGCGCGGATCGAACCGGCCCTGGTGCGCTGGTACCTGCAGCAGGGCTTCCCCGTGCTCGTCACCGGCTCCAAGTTCTTCGCGGCCCCGGGATTCTGTGGCGCCGTGCTGTTCCCGCGCGCCCGCCTCGGCCGGATCGCCGCCGGCGTGATACCGGATGGGCTGGCGGCCTATGCCGGCGTGACCGACAGCGTGGGCTCCCGCCTCTGCCCAGGGCTGCTGCTGCGCTGGACGGCCGCCTTGCATGACATGGCGGCGTTCGGCCGCCTGCCCGCCGACGAGGTCGGGCGCCGGCTGGACGTGCTCGGCCAGTCGATCGAACGGGCGCTCCGTCGGGATGCCAGGCTCCGCCTGGTGGCGGCCCCACGGCCCGGCGGGCTGGGCTGGTCGGACAGGCGCAGCGTGTTCACGTTCATGGTGCGTGGCCAGGCAGGGTGGCTGGACGCCGCGCGCCTGCGTCCGCTGTATTTGGCGCTGCACGACGATCCCTCCGGCGCGCCCTGCCAGATCGGCCAGCCGGTGCAGCTCGGCGGCGCGGCGCAGGGCGGGTTACGGCTTGCGGTGAGCGGGGCACAAATCTGCACGGGCGGCGATCATGAGGAGGCGCTTGGGGCGGTGATCGGGAAACTGGGAGGCCTGCTGGACCGGGCTGATGCGGTTGCGGTGCTGGAGAGGGCGGTTTTCGTGGGGTAGAAGGCAAGCAAGGCCTTCTTTTTCGAAAAAAAGAAGCAAAAAACTTTTACTCCCGGCGCTGGCGTCGCGGCGCGCTCTGGTTCTGCCGGCGCGCGTCCTGGCAGGACCTGGGTGCGCCCAAGGGCAGGCGGGGAGACAAAAGTTTTTTGGTCCTTTTTTTCAAAAAAGGACTGCTTGCTACGTCACTCCGCGCCCTCGCCCCAGCCTGTAGCCGGCGCGCCTTGCCCAGCCCGCCTGTTCGAGCGTGTCGATCATACGCAGCACAACCTCCGTCCCGTCCGGCACGCCAACCCGCATCTGCCCGGTGGCTGCCATGAGCTCGCCCGAGCAGGCGAGCTGCACGAAATCCAGCCCGGCTTCGGCCAGATCGAGGAAGCGCAGCAGGGCCAGGTTGGCATCGGCCAGGACCAGCCGGTAGCCGCGCGCCCGGGCGAAGCGGCGTGCGAAGGTGAAGCCGTCCAGGTCCGACAGCAGGTCCGCACTGCTGACATAGAGCAGCACCTCGCCGCGGAGTGCCACCGGAAGCGCCTCGTCGAAGGCCATGAAGCCTGCGGAGAGTATGGTCTCCACCGTGAGATTGATCGCGAACGCGCCGCGGCCGCGCAGCTCCCGTGGCGAGCCGAGCATCGCCAGCATACGCCGGTCCAGCATTCTGGTGAGCCGGCGGAACAGCCAGGGCTCCGCCTTCAGGTCGCAGTCCGGGCAAAGCTCCGCGGCGATCTCGGGTATGGCGAAGTATCGCTCCTCCCAGGCGGGTGGGCCGGCCTTGCCGTCCAGCCGCTGCACCGGCCGCCACCGGGAGAAGCGCGAGAGGTCCGCCTGGCGCAGGCGCGCCTCAAGTTCGGCGAGCCTGGCGGCGTCCAGCCGCAGCAAGGGTGGTGCGGTGACGGCCGGCGGCTCCGCATCGCTGATCTCGTCGCGCAGCCAGTCTGCCTGATGCGGCAGGTTGTACAGCGCCAGCAGGCCGCCGATCTCCGGCACCGTGCCGTCAGGTTGCCCCGCCAGCAGGTGGCCGAGAGCGGTTCTCGCCTGGGCGAGTTCGGCGTCGCCGCCGCGGCGCCAGACGATCGCCAGGCGCCCGCGCGACAGCTCGAACAGCTGCGCCCGGTCCGTCCCTGCCAGCGGCAGGACGGCTTCGCGCGCCAGGCGGATGTGATGCGGCCGCGCCAAGGCCGCCGGCAGGCTGTTTGTGTGCAGGACGACGGCGCGACGGCGCGCCCCCGCTTGCGCGCTCTGCTGCAGCACCCGCAGGAAG
>CAHJWU010000221.1 GCA_903643085.1 Rhodospirillales bacterium | reverse complement strand
CAGGTCCGGCCTCGGCGTGTCGAACACGGCGGCCTGGCTGGTCGCCACCGCCGCCAGGCCTTCCTGGTCGTATTGCGCGTAGCGCTGCACGGACGCGCCGGAGGTGACGATGACGGCGGTGGGCAGGGCGTTCCGCACGGCGGTGCCGGCGAAGCCGAGCGTTGCTGTGGTGGCGGTGGAGATGCCGTCGAAGCTCTCGGTCTGCGGCGCCGCCGCAGTGGTGCTGCCCAGTTGCACGCGATAGCCGCCGGGCAGCAGCGCGTAGTACGACGGCAGGAGCGTGTAGGTGCCGGCGGCCAGCCCAGGCACGGTGGCGCCGAAGCTGATCTGCTCGCCTGCCTGCGGCACGCTGCCGGCGTAATCGGCCTGCGCGTCAAGCAGGGTTCCCGGCGCGTAGCGAGCCGCCAGCCCTGGCAGTATGGCGAAGATGGCGCCGCCGGCGGTGGGGTTCGTGGCCGCCAGCGCCTGCGCGTAGCCGCGGACGGCCGGGTTGAAGGTGATGATCGTGCTGTAGAGCACGTCCGTGGAGCCGCCGCTGCCGGCGATGAAGCCCTGGCTCAGCAGCGCGCCGCCGCTGACGATCTCGCCGCCGCCGCCGGCCAGCGTGCCGCCGCCGCCCAGATTCAGCAGCGAGCCGTGCTCGCCGTCCACGCTCTCGGCATTGAACAGGATGCCGTGATTGCTGTTCGGGCCAAGTGCCGAGTCGCTCGGCACGCCGCCATAGCCGGCAGGCTGGAAGGCCAGCACATGGCCGGCATAGCTGTAGGACACGCCGTCGGTGGTTCCTCCGAACGGTATGTCGAGTCCGGCGGCGCTGACCGAGCTGGTGCTGCCTGGCAGCAGGACCACCTTCGTCGCGTCGAACGAGATGTCGCCGAGCGGGGCTTGCAGGTTGCCGCCCTGGTTGATCGTAGCCGCCGCCAGCGTCAGGCTGCCGAAGGCGGACAGGGGAGCCGTCGCGGCAGCGCCGGCCGGCAGGCTGAAATCGAGCGTGCTCGTCTCGTAACGTCCGCCGGCCGCGCCGAACACCTGCCCTGCGGCGAGCGTCCCGGTGACACCGGTCTGCGGGTAGATGTCTGCCGCGGACAGCGAGAGGTCGCCGCTGGTCTCCAGGAACGCCGTCTGTTCGGGCAATGCCACGAGCTGATCGGTGGCGGCGATGCCGGTGCCGCTGACGCCCTCGTTGTTCGCGGCGAAGCGTATGTCGCCGGTGCTGTCGAGCTGCACCAGGTTGAAACCGGCCGAATCGATCGTGCGGGTGACGGACGCGCCGCCGAACGGCACGCTGCTGTCGGTGACCACGGCGTGCACGCCGAAGCCCACGGTGTTTTCCAGGTCGACGAGGTCGCCGCTGACGGTGAGCGTGGCGCCGGCGCACAGGCCGGGGCCGGCGATGCAGGGCGCGTACCTCGCCGAGCCGGGCCTGGCGCCCGTCTGGTTGATCAGCGGGGTGACCGCGTAGCCCACGTCGTTGTTGTCGGCGCGCACCGAAGGCGCGCCCGCCAGCCGCACGTACGGCGCGCTGACGCTCGCGGAGCCGTGCAGCGAGGTCTCCGTCAGACCGAACGCCACCAGCGCGATGCTCTGTGCTGCGTGCAGCGACACGCTGCCGGCAAACGCGATCTGGTCACGCGCGAACAGGTCCACGTTGGTGAAACCGCCGGTGGTGATCTGCTGCTGGCTCAGCGCCGCCTTTCCGGCGACGTCCGGCCTGAGCAGGAAGCTGTTCTGGCCGGGCGCCAGGCTGGCCGGCAGGGTGGTGGACCTGGTGAGGTCGCTGAGGACGATCTCGTGCGGATCGATGGTCCAGGCAGGGTCGGCGGTGGTCGCCGTCGCCAGGGCGTATTGCGGCGTGTCCAGCTCCACGCGCAGGGTGCCGCCCTGCGCGAACGCGGCACCCGCATCGGCGGTGAACGAGCCGTCCAGGTAGATCCCGTCGCCAGACACGAAGGTGAGCGTGCCGCCGGCGCTGGCGTCCTGCACCGTCTTCAGCCCGCACGTCTCGTCGATCTTGGAGGCGAGGCTGGTCTTGATGTTTCCTGTGGCGATCGCGGCGCTGGCGCCGGAGGCGTCCAGCACCGCGCCGGGACGCACGAACACGAAGGCCGGGTCCGCGGCGCCGTAGCCGCCATTGCCGTAATCGGTGAAATCGCCGGCACTGCCGAGGATGATGGAGCCGCCGGCCGGCACCGCGCCGTAGGCCAGGCCCTGCAGGTCCAGCGCCGTCTCCGGCACCGCGGACGCATCGAGCACGGCCGCGCCGCCGACCCAGACGGACAGCCTGGAGACGGTGTCCGCGTTGATGTAGCCGCCGAGATCGGCCAGGTTGAGCAGCGATATGGTGCCAGCATGCGCGCTGATCGTGCCCAGCACGCTCACCTGGCCG
The DNA here is from genome assembly GCA_903643085.1 of Rhodospirillales bacterium. Lineage (GTDB taxonomy): Bacteria > Pseudomonadota > Alphaproteobacteria > Acetobacterales > Acetobacteraceae > BOG-908. The sequence continues at coordinate 3,241 of CAHJWU010000221.1, read as the reverse complement.
ACCGAGGAGAGGGTGACGCTCTGGCCCTGGTCCACGGTGATGGATGCACCGCTCTCCAGCGTGACCGCCGCACCAGCCGGGTTGCCGCCGCCCTCCAGCAGCGGTGTGCTGCCCGAGGTCAGGGTCACGCTGGCGCCGCTGCGCTGGGTGAAGGTACGGTTCAGGCCGTCGAACAGGTATTGCGGCGGCAAATAGAGCCGCAGGCCGCCGCCGTCCGGCCCGCCCGAGGGCAGGCCAGGTGTCTGCGCGCCCTCGACCAGAACCGGCACGTCGGCGACGATCCGGGTGCCCTTCTCCACGGTGACGCCGGAGGCGGCGGTCGTGTAGGTGGGCACGGCAAAGCCGTCGATCACGTAGTCCGTGAAGCCTAGGGTGAACAGGCCTGGCGAGAGGGCCGCCTGGTTCGGTGCGCGCGCCTGCGAAGCGGCGCCGATCGTCACCGAAGGCACGGTGATCGACAGGGTGCCGCTGCCGCTCACGCCGTAGGAGGCGATCGCCGCGTCAAGCTGCACGCGTCCGCGCGTGGTGGGATTGATCGCCGTCGGGTCGTCGGCGACGATGCTGACGTTGCCGCCCTTGCCGCCGGAGAACATGCCAGAGAACGCGCCGGAGAACACCGCGCCTGCGGAGGTGTCGATGCTGCTTCCCGGCTGCACTATGAGCGCGCCGTAGGATTCGAGCGTGATGTCGCCGCCGTTCTGGAAGGCGGCGTCGGCGGCGTCCGCCGGATCCAGCACGACGTTGGTGAAGCCGCCCGCGGTGCTGAGCCGCACGCCCGCGCCGACCACCACCCTGTCCTGGGCCGGACTGGCGCCGGCGCTGGAGGTCTGCAGGGCGATGCTGCCCGCCTCCGCCGTGAGGGAGGCCCGTGCGGTCACCACCGGGGCGGTCAGGCTCACCTGTCCGCCGGGTGCCAGCACCACCGGCGCCGCCACGGTGATCGAGGCGTTGGTCAACGCGCGTCCGCCAGCAGGCTCGCCTACGGTGATCGACAGGTCGCCGAGCCCGTCCAGCTGGCTGGCGGCGAACACCGCCGTGCCGTCGAACCTGCGCGGCAGCGGACTGGACGCGGCCAGCCTACCGGCTTCGGCGGCGCTGCCAGCCGCATCGATCGTGACGCTGGTGGGGAACACGGCAAGCTGCGAGCTGGTGGCCTGGTTCGGCGTGAAATCGCCGAGCGCCAGCGTGCCGGCCTGCGGCGCCACGTTCTGGGCCTGCAGGAACGGATCGGCCGTGGCCGCCGGCGCTTGGGTCTGGGTGATGCCCTGGCTCACGCCGCCGCCGATCGTGCCGGCGAACAGGGCGGTGGGCGTGCTCAGAGTCAGCGAGCCGGCGTCGCGCCCGATCGTGTAGCCCGGCTCGTACACGTACTCCGGTGTCAGCAGCGGATTGTCGTAGGTGTCGGTGACGTGCCAGCGCGCATGGGCGAAATGCTCGCCGGTGAACACGCCGGTGTAGAGCAGGTCGTTCGGCGCGGTGTTGACGTTGTAGACAGTGCCGTCCGCCGCCTGCACGTAGCTTTGCCGCACCTCGCCGCCGGTGAACGTCTCGGTGCCGCCGGCGATGTTGAAGGTGGACCCCTGCTGGGCGATCACCTGCGCGGCGTACAGCATGATCTGTCCGGCGACGGTGGACCACTCGCTGGCGGTGTGGCCGGCATTGGCGAGCTCGCCCGACACCTGCAGCAGGCCGCCTGCCGTGTAATACCGCGTGGCGGGATCGGCCGCATCGCCCGCGACCGCTGTCAGGTCCTGGCTGTTCACGTAGAGCGTGGTGCTGTTCAGCACGCCGCTTGTGCTGTTGTTCAGCGGCGACTCGCTGAGGTTGAACGGCTCGGTGCTGATCGCCAGCAGGTTCTCGGTGATCGGCGCGGTGACGTTGGTCAGGCCGGACACGTCGAGCGCGGCGCCGCTGGCGGCGAAGATCCGCCCCGTCGCGTCGGTGACGATCTGCCCGCCAGGCGCGAGCGTGGTGGACCCGGCGGCGAAGGTGATTGTGCCGCCGGTGGTGATCTCCACCCGCGACAGGCCCCGCCTGTCTGGCAGGCCCTCCGCCTCGTCCGGTAGGATGAGCGCCTGCTTGCTGTAGGCCGCGACCGCGATCCGTCCGGCGGCCTGCGCCGCATTCAGCGCGGTGGCCGCGCTGCTGTCCGGCAGTATCTCGGTGACGCTGCCCGGCTCCAGGGTGATGCTGCCGCCGGTGTTGACGGTGGTGGTGCCGGCGCCGGTGCCGGTGAGGTTGCCCAGCAGGTGGATGGTGCCGCGCTGGTTCACCGACGTGCTGGAGAGCAGCACGCCGTATTGCTTCACCGTCTGGCCGACCATCGTGATGTCGCCGTCGGTCGATTCGATGATGCCAGAATTGGCCGCGGTGCCCGGGCCGGTGGCGGCGATCTCGGTTCCCAGCACCGTGGCATACAGGTTGCCGCTGGTGGCGCCGCTGGCGGACTGGCTGACGTTGTAGCCCTGCTGCAGGAGGAAGCTCCTGCCGGCCGCGAGTATGGTCTGTCCGCCCGGCGTGCTTATGGAGCCCGCATTGCTGGCGTTGGCGCCCAGCAGGATCACGCTGCCGCCGCCGGTGGTCACGGAGGGCGCCAGCGTGGTGAGTATGTCCGCGCCCGCCGCCACGCTGACGTTGCCATCGCCGGCAACGAGACTGGCCACCCCGCCGGCGCCGTACAGCCCGCGGGTCAGGTATTGCTGGTCGGTGATCGTCGCGGCGCCGGCCACCAGGGAATGCAGGTTCACCTGCGCGCCCGCCTCGAACAGCACGCCGTTCTGGTTCAGCACCAGCACCTGCCCCTGCGCGCTGATCTGGCCCAGGATGCGGGTGGGCGAGGCCGCCGGGTTGCTCACCCGGTTCAGCACCGACCAGGTGGGCGCCGCCGCCCCGCCGGCGCTCTGGTTGAAGTTCACGTGCGTGTGGCGTCCCACGTTGAAGCTCTGCCAGTTCAGCACCGCGTGCGGCGAAGTCTGGTTGACGGTGACGGTGATGGCCCCGGTGCTGCCGGTCTGCACGATCGGCTGGAGGGTAGACACGCCTTGCCACACATTGGCGCTGCCTGCCGTCAGGTAGCCCGTGGACGGGCGCAGGCCGCCAGCCGCCAGCCCGTCCGGCACGCTGCTGGTGATTGCCGCCGCGGTGTCGCCCGCGAGCTGCTGCGTCAGGCTGAGGAAACGCGCGGCGGCCGTCTTCAGGTTCGCCACCCCGGTGGCCGCCTGGCGGGCCGCGCTGACGCCAG
>CAHJWU010000220.1 GCA_903643085.1 Rhodospirillales bacterium | reverse complement strand
CCGGCGTGCGCGTGCGCGGCGCGCTGGTGCAGCTGGGCGGCCAGGCGATCGAGCGTGCGCGCTGGGACTGGGCGGAGGTGGACCGCAACCTGTTCTTCTGCCCCGATCCCGTCGCCGCCGGGGCCTGGGAGGCCACGTTGCTCGCCGTGCGCCGCGCCGGATCGTCCGTGGGCGCGGTGATCGAGCTGGTGGCGGATGGCGTGCCGGCCGGGCTGGGGGCGCCGCTCTACGGCAAGCTGGATGCGGACATCGCAGCGGCGCTGATGAGCATAAACGCGGTCAAGGGCGTGGAACTGGGCGACGGGTTCGCCGCCGCCGCGCTGACCGGCGAGGCGAACGCCGACGAGATGCGCATGCAGGACGGCGCGCTCCTGTTCGGCAGCAACCATGCCGGCGGCGTGCTCGGCGGCATCGCCACCGGACAGCCGGTGGTGGCGCGCTTTGCGGTCAAGCCCACCAGCTCCATCCTGACCCCGCGGCAGAGCGTGGACGCGTCCGGCCAGAACGTGGATGTCAGCACGCAAGGGCGGCACGACCCCTGCGTGGGCATACGCGCGGTGCCCGTGGGCGAGGCGATGCTGGCCTGTGTGCTGGCCGACCACCTGCTGCGCCATCGCGCGCAATGCGGCTGAATCGCGGCGCGACAGAGGCTTTCGGCGGCCGTTTGCTGACTAAATTCTTAAATCACTGAAATGTTGCTGGGGAACGGCGTGGGGCATTCCCCATTGTCATAGCCATGAACCCTGTGGCTGACACCGACCTGCCTGACGCCCTGAATGCACTTGTTGACCGTATCGGCCGGCATGTGTGGCAAGCGCGGATGGCGGAGCTGAAACGTGGATGCGGCCCGACCTATGCGGGCCGTGGCCTGTGCCAGCTTCACGCGCTGGAGCTGACGCTGGAGCGCCTGCGCCGCCCGGGCCGCAACACGCCGCTTACCACGCTCGACCGTCGTATACTCTCGCTTGCCGCCGAGGTGGTGGAACTGGCCGAGCAACTGACGGCCGCCGGGCGCCGCCGCCTGGAGGAGACGCTGGCCGCGGCGATGCGCGGCGCCGGCAACCTGGTTCCGTTGTTTCACATGATACGCACCGCGGGCCTGCAGCGCTGCCGTGGCTTCGACGTGGGCTTCGACGGCCTGAATGACGGCGCTCCCTACGACCTGCTGCTCAACCGGCAGAACTGTGTGGCGGAGGTGGCCTGCGAGGTGGTCTCGGCGGAGGCTGGGCGCGATTTGCACCGCCGCGCCTGGTCCCAGCTGATGGACCGGGTTGACCCCGATCTGCAAAGCTGGCTCGCCGCCCATCCTGGCCGCTATCTGCTGAAGATGACGCTGCCCAAGGGGCTGAAGACCACTGAGGACGGCACACCGCCTCTGGCCGAGCTGCACCGCCGCATCACCAAGATGCTGTCCGAGCAGCGCCGTGCGGATTGCGACGAGGCGGCCGTGCTGCGGCTGGATCCGTTGATGCTGGCAGCCGCCCAGATGGGCGACCGTGGCGGCACGGAGACCGACCTGATGCCGCGCCTGCGGCGGGAGTTCGGGCCCGAGGCGCATCTGGGCGTCACCTCGGCCGCCGCCGGCGTTTTCGTGCTGGCCGCGCGCGCCGGGCGGGAAGACGAGGTGGCCGGCGCGGTCCACCGCAGGATGGCCGAAATCGCGCCCACCAGGCTGACCGGCACGCGCGCCGGCATACTGGCGATGTTCATCGAGGACACCGACCGGCCGGAGTGGCAGGCGTTGCGCGCGCAGTTGCGGCTGGAGGGCGAGGCGCGGCACTTCATGACCAAGCCGGAAGCCAGATCCGTGGTCGCCGTTACCTGCGCGTCCCGGCTCGAGCTGCTGGGACCCGACGAGGCCGAGGGCCAGCCCTCCGGCGAACTACGCTTCCGCAACCCCGGCCACCCGCAGGCCAAGCTGGCGGCGCTGGCGCCCGCGGTGATGTCTTCGACCTGAAACCATGTTTCCAGAGCCACGTTTTCCGGTGGAAGACGTGGCCCTGGAGTTTGGTGCGATGGACGAGACGGATTACGCCGGCAAGCTTGAGGAACTGGAACGCCTGCTGAACGACCCGGACGTGAACATGGAGCCGAACCGGGTCTGGTCGTTGCTGGCAGAAGTCTCGCAATACGATCGGGCGGCGGTTTACGCCTGACCCGTCAGGCTTATCTGGCAGGCGTTACGTGCTCTCGAAACAGGATCAGGAAATCCTTTCACGCCTCTGTAACGTTCGCCGGCTCAAGACCAGCCTTCCGGCTGAGTGGGGTTGCTGCAACGAGAAGCCAGAGGTTTCGGTCTTGCCCTAACCGCCCTTGAACGGCTCCGATGGCACCGCCTTGTGGCCGTTTATGTTCAGCGGCATCACCCGATAATACGCCGGCGCGTCGGGCGGCGACGGGTCCTGCCAGAAGCCCGCTCCATCGGTGGCGCAGCCGTCGCAGAGCGTCGTCCATGGGCCGGGCGCGGACGGATCGGGCGTGCGCTCAACCGTGTAGCTCGCCGCACCCGCTGAGCCGCGCCAGGTGATGCGGCCATGCGTCACGCTGAGGATTTCCGGTTTCGGCGTCAGCAGGTAGGACGGGGCGAGCGTCACGTCCACCATGGCGAAGTTGAAGCGGCGCAGGGCGCGGCCGCGCGCCTCCATCGTCGCCATGTCCATGTCGGGCGTGGCCACGCCCGGAAAATACAGCGCGGCCAGGCCAAGGCCGCCAGGCGGCGGCGGCGGCAGGTAGCCGCCCTGGTCGGCATGGGCCTGCAGGTTGCCGGTGAGCGCGCCTGCGAGCAGGCGGCCACGTACGATGTCCGCTAGCCAGGCTTCGAGATCCGCCTCGTCGTGCCACAACGCGGGCGACCAGCCGAAATCGTCGAGTATGTAGGCGCGGCCGGCCGTGCCGACGCCTTCGACCTGGCGGGACAGCGCGGCCCGTATACTCGCAGGGTCACCCGTGATGGCGGGCCTGTCGCCGATGACGTCCACGCTCGGCGGCGCGTACAGACTGGCGGCCACGGCGCCGGCGGCAGCAGGGCCGATACGGCCGGCAAACGCGCCGCTTTCGTAGAGGTGGCGTGTGTCCACCGCTTTCACCACCTGGCCCGTGCGCTCCACCCAGGCCGAGACGGCGTCCGCCTCGCCGGCGGCGGCGCAGGCATCGCAATCCTCCCAGGCCAGTATGGCCGGGTCGTTGCCGTAAACCGCGCCACTCAGGCTGTTGACATGGGTCAGGATGGCACGCACGCGCGCGGCGAACGCCGCTTGCAGGCGGGGATCCGTAAAGAAGGCGGCCTGGCCTGGCGCGGCGCCGGCTTTTGGCCGCGTGCTGGCGCAGATGACGCCCGCCTCACCCGGGCCACTGCAATCGGCGCCGGCATCGGCGAGCGGCAGGATGAGCTTGAGGCCGATGTCGCGCGCCGTTTGCAAGACCAGGTCGATCTGCGCGAACACGTCGGGGTTCATCTGCCCCGGTGATGGCTCCAGGCAGAGCGCGCAGCCGGCGGTGGAGGCCAGGCCGGGCAGGCGCACCACGTCGGCGCCCAACGCGCGGGCGGTCGCCAGCGCGTCGCGCACCTCGAAGGCGGTCGGGCGCTGCAGCGTGCCTGTGCCGTCCTGGCGCAGGCCGAGCCAGGTGATGTTCACGCCGCCGAACCGCATCGTGCGGTCTTGCAGGATCAGCGCGCTGCCGGCGCGCTTGACGAAGTCACGCGGGTCCGGCTCACCGGCCAGGGTGGCGTAGGTCTGGGTGTGGGCTTGGGTGGCCAGGCAAAGAAGCAAGGCAAGAAAGACCTTCTTTTTTGAGAAAAAGAAGCAAAAAACTTTTGTCTCTGCGCATTTCCCGACGCCCTGTGCTTTCAGGAAACACCGAAGCCGCCGCAGCAGCGTGGGGACGAAAGTTTTTTGCTTCTTTTCTTCAAAAAAGAAGGCCTTGCTTGCTTGCCGCATCAGGGCCGGCCGATGCTGTGATACCGGAACCCAGCCGCCTCCATGCTCGCTTTCTCGTACATGTTGCGCAGGTCCACCACCAAGTCGCCGCGCATCGCCTCGCGCAACCGCTCCGGCGCGATCGCGCGGAACTCGTTCCATTCAGTGGCCACCACGAGCAGGTCGGCGCCGCGCGCGGCGTCCAGAGCATCCGTGCAATACGTCACGTTCGGGGGCAGCATGGGCCGCGCCTGCTCCATGCCGGCGGGGTCAAAGGCGCGTATCTGGGCGCCGTCCTCGGCCAGGCGGCCGACGATGGGTATGCTCGGTGCGTCGCGCATGTCGTCGGTTTCCGGCTTGAAGGTCAGGCCGAATATGGCGACCGTCTTGCCGCGCACCGAGCCACCGGCGGCCTGGATAACGCGCGCGCCCATGCCCGCCTTGCGCGCCTCGTTGACGGCCACGACGGCCTCGATCAGGCGGGAGGGCGCGCCGTGGTCCTGCGCGATTCGCACCATCGCCAGCGTGTCCTTCGGGAAGCAGGAGCCGCCGAAGCCTGGGCCGGGGTGGAGGAACTTGCGGCCGATGCGGCCGTCCAGGCCGATGCCGCGCGCCACGTCGTGCACGTCGGCGCCGGCGCGCTCGCAGATGTCCGCCATCTCGTTGATGAAGGTGACCTTCATGGCGAGGAAGGAGTTCGCGGCGTATTTCACCAGCTCGGCCGTCTCCAGGGCGGTGAACAGGATCGGCGCCTCGATCAGATAGAGCGGCCGGTAGAGCTGGCGCAGCACTTCGCGGGCGCGCTCGGTCTCCACGCCTATCACCACGCGGTCCGGCCGCATGAAGTCCGGGATGGCGCTGCCTTCGCGAAGGAATTCCGGGTTGGACGCCACGTCCACGTCGAGGTCCGGGCGGACGCTCCTGAGGATTTCGCGTATGCGGCGGCCGGTGCCCACGGGCACGGTCGATTTGGTGACGATCACGGTATAGCCGGTCAGCACGCGGGCCACCTGCTCGACGGCCGCGAACACGTAGGACAGGTCCGCGTGGCCGTCTCCGCGGCGGGTGGGCGTGCCCACCGCGATGAACACGGCGTCCACCCCGGCGACGGCGGCCGCGATGTCGTCGCCGAAGGTGAGGCGGCCGGCTTTTACGTTATCCGCGACGAGAGGCTGCAGGCCAGGCTCGTAGATGGGTATGCCGCCTTCGCGCAGGCTTTTCAGCTTGGCCGCGTCCACCTCGACGACGGCCACGTCGTTGCCCAGTTCGGCGAAGCAGGCGCCGGAGACGAGGCCCACGTAGCCGCCGCCTATCATCGCAATGCGCAAAACCTAGCCTCCAGGAGCGTTACGGGGGCTATACAGGGTTAGAACGGGGGGGAATAGCGGGCGGGCACGGTTTCGTGAGCGAGTGTGTTCTGAAGGAAGAAAGGCCTTCTTTTTTGAAAAAAAGAAGCAAAAAACTTTTGCTCCTGGCGCCTGCATGACGGCTCGTGTTCGTTCTGCCGGCGCTGCGGCCTGCAGAACCAGCGCGAGCCTCGGTGCAGGCGGGGTCGCAAAAGTTTTTTGGTTCTTTTTTTCAAAAAAGAACTGCTTCCTTCCTTAATCCCTGAGCAACTCATTGACCGCCGTCTTGGCCCGCGTCCGCGCGTCCACCCGCTTGACGATCACCGCGCACGCCAGCCCCGGCCCCGGCGCGCCGTCCGGCAGC
>CAHJWU010000219.1 GCA_903643085.1 Rhodospirillales bacterium | reverse complement strand
GTCGCCGGTCGCCAGTATCGCCACGCGCGGCCGCCTGTGCACCGTAAGCCAGGGATTGTTGCCTGCCGCCGCGAGCCCCACATCGCGCGCGCCAAGCCGTCGGCCGGCGTGCAGCAGCAGGTCGCCGGCCGAGAAATCCTGCCCGTGACGCCGTATGTGCTGGCCGCCTCGCGGCGCCTCGCCGACAGTCACGGTCTCCGCCTCGGCCTGCGCATTCTCCTGCAACAGCACGCAATCCGCCCCGGCGGGGATCACGCTGCCGGTGAACAGCCGGACCGCCTCGCCCCATTTCAGCGTGCCGTCGAAGGGCCGCCCGGCGGGTGCGGCGCCCACGATGCGCAGGCGCGCGCCCATCGTCGCGTCGGCGGCCCGCAGCGCGTAGCCGTCCATGGCGGACACGTCTGCAGGCGGCTGCGTCAACCTTGCATGGACGTTGGCGGCCAGCACCCGGCCGAAGCCCTCGGCCAGCGCCACGGTCTCTCCACCAACGGGAGACAGGTTCGCCATCACGCGCTGACGCGCTTCCTCGACCGACAGCAAGGAAGTCAAGAACAGCCTTCTTTCCTGAACAAACGCAGCAAAAGACGTCCGCTTTCTGCCGGTGATGTAGCCGGCTTGCATGCGGCGGAAATCGACGTTCTGTTCACGGGGGAACTGCCTGCTTACCTGCTTTCATAGGTCCCGGAAGCTCCTCCCTCCTTGAACACCAGGCGCAACGCCTCGACCCGCATCCCACGGTCGATCGCCTTGCACATGTCATACACCGTCAGCGCCGCCACGCTCGCCGCCGTCAGCGCCTCCATCTCCACGCCCGTCCGTCCCATGGTCCGCACGGTCGCCGCGATCTCCACTGCCGCGGCGCCAGCCTCCAGCTCGACCTGCACCGCGTCGATCGGCAACGGATGGCACAGCGGTATCAGCTCGGACGTGCGCTTCGCCGCCATGATCCCCGCCAGCCGCGCGGTGCCCAGCACGTCGCCTTTCTTGGCGGTTCCGGCACGTATCACCGCCAGGGTCTCGGCCTGCATCATCACGCGGCATCGTGCGGTCGCCACCCGCGCCGTTACCGGTTTTGCTGACACGTCCACCATCACGGCGCGGCCTTCTGCGTCGAAGTGGGTGAGGGTGGTCAAAGGACGCAAGACCTTCTTTTTTGCAAAAAAGCAGCAAACAACTTTTGCTCCTGTCGCATTTGCATCAGCCCGACCGCACGGGACAGACCGAAGCTGCCGCAGCGGCGCGAAGACAAAAGTTTTTTGCTTCTTTTTGCAAAAAAAGAAGGCCTTGCTTCCTTGTCACCCACCAAGCAAAGCCCGCGTGGCCGCAGCAAGGTCGGCCTGCCGCAACAGGCTCTCCCCCACCAGCATGCAATGCGCCCCTACCGCCGCCAGGCGCGCCAGATCCGCATGGTCGCGTATCCCGCTCTCCGTCACGAGTATCCGCCCGGGCGAGACATGCGGCGCCAGCGCGATCGTCGTCTCAATGTCCGTGGCAAGAGTTTTCAGATTGCGGTTGTTGATGCCGATGAGCGGCGTCTGCAGGCCGAGCGCACGATCCAGTTCCCGCCTGTCATGCACCTCCGCCAGAACGTCCAGGTCCAGGTCGCGCGCCAGGCCCTCCAGCTCGATCGCCTGTGAATCCGTCAGCGCCGCCATGATCAGCAGGATGCAATCCGCGCCGGCCGCGCGGCTCTCATAGACCTGCCAGGGATCGATGATGAAATCCTTGCGCAGCACCGGCAGCGCCACCGCCGCACGTGCCGCCTGCATGTCCGCCAGCGACCCTTGGAAATGCGGCCCGTCGGTCAGCACGGACAGGCAGCTGGCACCCCCCGCCTCGTAGGCCCGCGCCAGGTCGCCGGGCACGATCTCGCCGCGTATCAGCCCGCCCGACGGCGAGGACCGCTTGATCTCCGCAATCAGCCCGCATTTGCCGGCAATCAGCTGCCGCTTCAGCGCCTCGCCGAACCCGCGCGGCCGGTGGCGGCGTTGCGCGATCTGCTTGCGCAGCGCGCGCTGCGGCGTCACCAGGCGGCGGCGATCCACCTCCGCGGCCGTATCGGCGCAGATCTGCGCCAGGGCATCCGGCAGGTCGGGGGGCAACGAATCCGGCATGTGTCTGTCAATCCGCTTCAGTTCGCCAGGCCGTGCGCGGGGTCGCGCAACAGCGTCTCTAAAACATCCAAGGCGGCCCCGGTGTCTATCGCCGTCCGCGCCTGTGTCACCCCGTCCCGCAAATCCGCGCACCGCCCGGCCACAACCAGGCAGGCGGCCGCATTCAGCAGCACCGTGTCGCGGTATGCCCCGGCCTGACTGCGCAGCAACGCCAGCAGGGCCGCCGCGTTGCCGGCCGCGTCGCCGCCCTGTATCGCCTCGACCGGCGCCCGGCCCAGGCCGGCCTCTTCCGGGGTCACCACGAAACGCCGGAGCGACCCGTCCCGCCATTCCGCCACCGCCGTCTCGCCGGCAAGCGTCAGCTCGTCCAGCCCCGCGCCGTGCACCACCCAGACCCGCTGGCTGCCTAGGCCACCTAGAACCTCGGCCATCGGTGCCGTCCAGGCCGGATCATATACGCCCGTCACCTGGAGCGTCACGCAGGCGGGGCTGCACAGAGGTCCGAGCAGGTTGAAGATCGTTCGGAACCCCAGCTCCGCGCGCACGCCGGCCGAATGGCGCAACGCCGGGTGATGCGCCGGCGCGAACAGGAACGCCAGGCCCACGCGCGCCAGACACGCCTCGAGACCTGCAACCCCCACATCCGTACGCAGGCCCAGCGCTTCCAGCACGTCCGCCGCACCCGCCCTGGAGGACAGCGCCCGGTTGCCATGCTTGGCGACAGGCACCCCGCATCCGGCAACCACGAATGCGACGGCGGTGGACACGTTCAGCGTGCCCAGCCCGTCACCGCCCGTCCCGCACACATCCATCGTACCGGGCGGTGCTCTGACGGCCACCATCCTGGCCCGCATCGCGCGAACGGCGCCGGTCAGTTCGGCCAGCGTCTCGCCGCGCACATGCAACGCGGTCAGCAAAGCAGCGACCTGCGCAGGCGTGGCCTGGCCGTCCATGATGTCGCTGAACGCGGCTTCGGATTGGGCTTCGGAGAGCGTGGCGCCGGTGGCAACCTGGCGTAAGAACAGCTTCATAAGCAAAGCAAGGCAAGCAGTTCTTCTTTGAAAAAACGAATCAAAAAACCTTTGTCCCGGCGCCCTTGCGCGGTGCGTTCAGGCCGGGACACGGGCGCTTTGTTGATTGGCTGCTCGGGCCAGTTTCAAGAAATTTGCCAGTATGTCGTGGCCGTACTCGCTGGCGATGCTTTCCGGGTGGAACTGCACGCCGAACACCGGATGGCGTTCGTGGCGCAGGCCCATGATCACGCCGTCCTCCGTGTGGGCGGTCGCCAGCAGACAGGCGGGCAGGGTGTCCGGCCGCACGGCCAGGCTGTGGTAGCGCGTGGCGCCGAACGGACTGGGCAGGCCCGCGAATAGATCGGTTCCCTGGTGCTGCACGGGACTCACCTTGCCATGCATCGGCTTCGGCGCACGGACCACCTCGCCGCCAAACACCTGGCCGATCGCCTGATGGCCCAGGCAGACGCCCAGAAGCGGCACCCGGCCGGCAGCCGCCGCAATCAGGTCGCAGCAGATGCCGGCCTCGTTGGGCGTGCAGGGGCCCGGCGACAGCACGATCGCCTCGGGCGCCATCGCCATCGCTTCGTCAACGCTTACGGCGTCGTTACGGCGCACGTCGCATTCGGCGCCAAGCTCGCCCAGATAGTGCACGAGGTTGAAGGTGAAGCTGTCGTAGTTGTCGATCAGGAGGATCATTCTTGGGCCTTGGTGGGCGAGGACAGGCAAAAAAGGCAAGCAGTTCTTTTTTGAAAAAAAGAACCAAAAAACTTTTGCTCCCTGTCGGCGAGATAGTGGCTGGCAGCCGTGTCGTTAGGGCGAGCCGGAGCGGAACGACAGGTGTCGGTTGACGTAAGCTCTGATGCAGAAGTCTTCACCTTCCGCCGTCAGCTTGCCGCCTTTCTCAACGAAGCTTTCCAACGGAAAGTGATCGACCGGAGCGCCCGACACAGCAATCGCAGTGAACCTGCACCGACGATGTCCGGCTTGCCGACAGGCGTCACGCCGCGAATTGCCAGCGGGCAAGCCCGTTCATGCTGCCGTCGTTCGAATGGTGTCCCGACCTGGACCTCTATCGCAAACGCCTTTCCCTCGGCCGGAACAGCATCGGTCGGGAGAGAGACAACAGTCGGCGTGCTCAGCATAGCATAAATCCCGCCAAAGCGACGCGCACGGTCCCAGAAGCACCACGCGCATAAACGCCAGCGAACGGAGCAAAAGTTTTTTGCTTCTTTTTTTCAAAAAAGAAGGCCTTTCTTCCTCACCCTTCACTCCCCAGCCGCGAACCGAACCGCCTCCTCCGCCGCACGGAACAGCGCGCGGCTCTTCTGCCGCGTCTCCTCCCACTCCAGCTCGGCCACGCTGTCGGCCACCACGCCGCAGCCGGCCTGGACGTGCATCTCGCCGTCCTTGACCACAGCCGTGCGCAGCCCGATGCAGGTGTCCATCGTGCCGTCGGGCGCGAAGTAGCCGATGCAGCCGGCGTAGATGCCGCGACGCTGCGGCTCCATCTCGTCGATGATCTGCATGGCGCGGATTTTGGGTGCGCCGGTCAGCGTGCCGGCGGGAAAGCCGGCGATAAGGGCGTCCAGCGCGGTGACGCCCGGGCGGGCCCGGCCCTCGACCGTGGAGCTGATGTGCATCACGTGGCTGAACCGTTCGATCGCAAAGCTTTCGGCCACGCGTACGCTGCCCGGCTCGGCGACGCGGCCCACGTCGTTGCGGCCCAGATCCAGCAGCATCAGGTGTTCGGCGCGCTCCTTCGGGTCGGCCAGCAGGTCGGCCTCCAGGGCCGCGTCCTCGGCCGCCGTGGCGCCGCGCCCGCGTGTGCCGGCCAGCGGGCGCATGGTGATGCGGCCGTCGCGTAGCCGCACCAGGATCTCCGGGCTGCTGCCCACCACGGAGAAGCCGCCGAAATCCAGGAAGAACAGGAACGGCGCCGGGTTGATGCGGCGCAGCGCGCGGTACAGCGCCAGAGGCGGCAGCGCGAACGGCGCCGAGAAGCGTTGGCTGGGCACCACCTGGAACACGTCGCCGGCGGCGATGTAGTCCTTCATGCGGCCGATCATGCGCAGGAAATCCGGCTTGGCGATGTTGGAGCGCGGTTCGGGCTGGGCCGGCAGCACCACCGGCGGGGCGGCCCGTGGCAGGGCGCCGGCAAGGGCGGTTCTGGCAGCCGTGATCCGGGCCTGTGCGTCGGCCCAGGACGCCTCGTCGTCGATGCCGTCCGCGGGGTAGGCGGGGGCGGCGAGGGTCAGTTCGTCGCGCACATTGTCGAAGACGGCGAACAGGGTGGGGCGCAGGAGGATGGCCTCTGGCAGGCCGAGCGCGTCCTGGGTGTTGCCAGGCAGGCGCTCCATAAGGCGCACCATGTCGTAGCCCAGATAGCCCACCAGGCCGCCTATCATCGGCGGCATGCCGGCGGGCAGCTCCAGGCGCGTCTCGGCCACCAGCGCGCGCAGGCTCTCCAGCGCGGGGCGCGGGTCGGCGGTGAAGGCGTGTGGCGCGGCGCGGGCGTGCCGGTTCACCTCC
>CAHJWU010000218.1 GCA_903643085.1 Rhodospirillales bacterium | reverse complement strand
CCGCGTGCTGCGCAGCTGGGCCGGCATCATCGAGAACACGCCGGACGGTCGCCCGGTGCTGGCGCGCCTGGACGCGCCGGGCAACGTGACGGTGGCCACCATGTCCAGCGTGGGCTTCGGCCTGTCGCCCGCCAGCGGCCGCGCCATCGCCGACCTCGTCACCACCGGCGCCTGCAGCTTCGCCGATATCTCCAAGCTTAGCCTGGACCGCTTCGCCAACCTGCCCGCCCATTGGCGCGCAGCACGCGGCTGGCAGGCGCCCGCGCTGGCCGACGCATGAAATTCTCGATCCGCTCCGTTTTGTCGCAGGCCATGCAGGGCCAGACCGGCTGGAAACCGCAATGGCGCAACCCCGAACCGCGCGCCGAATACGATGCGATCGTCGTCGGCGGCGGCGGCCACGGCCTGGCCTGCGCGTATTACCTCGCCAGCCGCTACGGCCTGCACAACATCGCCGTGATCGAGAAGTCGCTTGTCGGCTCCGGCAATGTCGGGCGCAACACCACCATCGTGCGTTCCAACTACCTGCTCCCCGGCAACATCCCGTTCTATGAAACCTCGCTGAAGCTCTGGGAAGGCCTGGAACAGGAAATCAACTACAACGCCATGGTCAGCCAGCGCGGCGTGCTGAACCTGTTCCATTCGGACGGCCAGCGCGACGTCGCCATACGCCGCGGTAATGCCATGCGCCTGCACGGCGTACACGCCGAACTGCTCTCGCGTGACGAGGTGCGCGCCCGCCACCCGTTCCTGGATTACGACAACGCCCGCTTCCCCATCATGGGCGGCCTGCTGCAGCAACGCGGCGGCACGGTGCGGCATGACGCCGTCGCCTGGGGCTACGCACGCGCCGCCGACAAACTCGGCGTGGACATCCTGCAGAACTGCGAACTCACCGGCTTGCGCATCGAGGGTGGCCGCGTGCTCGGCGCTGAGACCTCGCGCGGCTACATCGCCGCCCGCAAGATAGGCCTCTCCGTCGCCGGCAACTCATCCCGCGTGGCCGCCATGGCCGGCATGCGCCTGCCCGTCGAAAGCCACGTGCTGACCGCCTTTGTCAGTGAAGGCATCAAGCCGCTGCTCCATTCGGTGATCACCTTCGGCGCCGGGCATTTCTACATAAGCCAGTCAGACAAAGGCGGCCTGGTGTTCGGCGCCAGCGTGGACGGCTACAATTCCTACGCGCAGCGCGGCAACCTGCCCTGCGTGGAAGACACCTGCGAGGAAGCCATGGCGCTGATGCCGGCCCTCGGCCGCCTGCGCATGCTGCGAAGCTGGGGCGGCATCATGGATATGACGATGGACGGCAGCCCGATCATCGACCGCACGCCCGTCGAGGGGCTGTACCTGAACGGCGGCTGGTGCATCGGCGGCTTCAAGGCGACGCCTGCGGCCGGGTTGTGCCTGGCGCACCTGATGGCGCGCGACGAGCCGCACGAGGTGGCGCGTGCGTACCGGCTGGATCGGTTTGCTACGGGGCGTCTGCTCGACGAGACGGGCGGCGGGACGAATATGGCGTTGCATTAATGCGTAAGGAAGCAAGGCCTTCTTTTCTGAAGAAAAGAAGCAAAAGACTTTTGCTCCCCCGCCTGCATGAAGGCCGTGCCTGGTCCTGCCAGAGCGCGCACTCGCAGGACCAGAGCGCACCGCCGAGCAGGCGCCAGGAGCAAAAGTTTTTTGCTTCTTTTTTTCAAAAAAGAAGGCCTTCCTTGCCTTGCGCCTAACCTGCCCCTTCTGCGGCAACCGCAGCATCGCCGAATTCTCCTACTACGGTGACGCCACGCTCACCCGCCCCGGCAGTAACGCCGAGCAATCCGCCTGGGTGGACTACGTCTACATGCGTGACAACCCTGCAGGTCCGCACAGCGAGTTCTGGTATCACGAAGCCGCCTGCCGGCAGGTGCTGCGCGTGGAACGCGACACACGCACCCACACAATCCTGTCCGTGCAGACAGCCTGATGCAGGCGTTCCGCATGGCCGAAGGCGGGCTGATCGACCGCACCCGCCCGGTCCGCTTCAGCTTCGATGGCGCGCAGCTGATAGGCTACGCGGGCGACACGCTCGCCGCCGCCCTGCTGGCCAACGGCGTGCGCCTGGTCGGCCGTTCGTTTAAATACCACCGCCCGCGCGGCATACTTTCCGCAGGCCCGGAGGAGCCGAACGCGCTGGTGGAGTTGCGCGAGGGCGCGGCACGCGAGCCGAACACCCGCGCCACCGTGGCCGAAATCTTCGACGGCCTGGTGTGCCGCAGCCAGAACCGCTTTCCCAGCCTCGGCTTCGACCTGATGTCCGTCGCTGGTGCGCTAGGGCCGATTTTCGCTGCGGGATTCTACTACAAGACGTTCATGTGGCCGGCCGCGTTCTGGGAGCGCGTGTATGAGCCGCTGATACGCCGCGCCGCCGGTCTCGGCCGCGCCTCCGGCTTGCCCGATCCGGATTGCTACGACAAGCAATCGGCGTTCGCCGACCTGCTGGTCATCGGCGCCGGACCGGCCGGCCTGTCCGCCGCGTTGCAGGCCGCGCGCGCCGGCGACCGCGTCATACTCGCCGAGCAGGATTTAGCACTTGGCGGCCGTCTGCTCGCGGACCGCCGCACCATCGGCGGCAAACCCGCCAGCGTGTGGCTCGCGGATACCGAAGCCGAGCTGCGCGCGGCGGACAACGTGCGCATTCTCACGCGCACCACAATCACCGGCGTGTATGACGGCGGGACCTACGCCGGTATCGAGCGCGTGGCGGATCACCTGGCGTCCGCCGGCGGCCTTCCGCGGCAACGCCTCTGGCGCATCGTGGCGCCGCGCGCCGTGCTCGCCACCGGCGCCATAGAGCGCCCGCTGGTGTTCGGCGGCAATGACACGCCTGGCGTGATGCTCGCCGGCGCGGTGCGCACTTACCTGAACCGCTTCGCCGTCAAGCCAGGCACACGCGCTGTCGTGTTCTGCAACAACGATGATGCGGCAACCACGATCACCGATCTTCTGGCCGCGGGCGTGGAGATCGCGGGCCTGGTCGATAGCCGATCGGAACTCCCCGAGCCGGTCCGGGAGCTCGTCGCGTCGCACAGGGTAAAGGTGTTTGCAAACGCCACCGTTCTCGAAGCGTCAGGCGGCAAAAGCCTTAAACGCGTCTCGCTCGGCGGCCAGGCGCAGGGCACCACGCTGGCGTGTGACCTGCTCGCCATGTCGGGCGGCTGGAACCCGGCCGTCCACCTCGGCTCGCAACACGGCGGCAAACCGGTCTGGTCCGAAAGGATCGCGGCTTTCGTCCCCGGCCCGATGCCGCCCGGCATGCAGGCGGTTGGCGCTGCCGCCGGCCAGTTCCTGCTCGCCGAAGCGCTGGGCACCCAGGCCGCAGTGGGCGCAGAGACCGACGCCATTACGCCGCTCTGGCAAGTCCCGGGCACGCGCGGCAAGGCTTTCGTCGATGTCCAGAATGACGTGACGGCGTCCGACGTCTCGCTCGCCGCGCGCGAGGGCTTCACCGCCGTGGAGCACCTCAAACGCTACACCACGCTCGGCATGGCGACCGACCAGGGCAAGACCTCCAACGTCACCGGACTAGCGCTGCTCGCGGCGCTCACCAACCGCACGATCGCGCAGACCGGCACCACAATCTTCCGCCCGCCCTACACGCCCGTCGCCATCGGCGCGCTCGCCGGCGCGCATCGCGGCCCGCATTACCGGCCTACCCGCCGCACCCCCGGGCATGATTGGGCCGCCCGGCACGGCGCGCAGTTCATCGAAGCCGGCGAGTGGCTGCGCGCCACCCATTTTCCGCGCGGCGGCGAAACACTGCAGGATGCCACCAACCGCGAAGTCCGCTCAGTGCGCCAGGCCTGCGGCTTCTGTGATGTGAGCACGCTCGGCAAGATAGACGTGCAGGGCCCCGATGCCGCCGCGTTCCTCGACTTCATATACGCCAACACGATCTCCACCCTCGCCCCCGGCCGCGCCCGCTACGGCATCATGCTGCGCGAAGACGGCGTCGTGTTTGACGATGGCACCGTCACCCGCCTGCGGCCGGCGCATTTCCTGCTGACCACCAGCACCGCAAACGCCGCGCCCGTGCTGCGTCACCTGGATGTCTGCCGGCAAATCCTCAAGCCCGGTCTCGACCTTTGCATCGAACCCGTCACCGACCAGTGGGCGCAGTTCGCCCTCGCCGGCCCGCAGGCGCGCCGGATACTCGCCATATCCGTGGACCCGGCGACGGACATCAGCGACGCTGGCCTGCCGTTCATGGGCGCGGTGGCGGCCACGATCGCCGGCATACCCGCCCGCCTCTTCCGCATCTCGTTTTCCGGCGAGCTGGCCTACGAGATCGCCGTGCCCGCCGCGCAAGGCGGGGCGCTGGCAAGCGTGCTGCTGGAAGCCGGTGCGGCACCTTACGGCCTGGAAGCGCTTAACGTGCTGCGCCTGGAGAAGGGGCACGTGGCCGGCGCCGAGCTGAACGGCCAGACCACGGCAGCGGACCTCGGCCTCGGCCGCCTGCTCAAGAAGAGGCAGGATTTCGTCGGCCGCGCCCTCTCGCAACGCCCCGCGCTGCTGGACCAGGAGCGCCAGACCCTTGTCGGCCTGCGCCCGCGCGCGGTGGGCCGCGGCCTGCAAGCCGGCGCCCACCTGATCCCCGCCGGCCGCCAGGCCACCGCCGAAAACGATTACGGCCACGTCACCTCGGCGGCCTTTTCCGCCACGCTCGGCCACGCGATCGGCCTGGCTCTCCTGCGCGGCGGGGCGCGGCACGCCGGCCAGGTGTTCCGCGCCGTAAGCCCGCTGCAAGGCAGCGAGACGGAGGTGGAGATCGTGGCCCCGGTGTTCCACCATCCCGGAGGCCACGCGCTGCATGCCTGACCTGACCCCGGTTCCGCCACGCTCGATCGCCGGCATCGCCAGCTTTTGCGATCAGGACCGGTTTCACGCCGCCTCGCGCCTCGCGTTCGGCGCGCCGCTCCCGATGAAGGGCTTCGTCCAGGCCGGCGCGATCACCCTGGCCCGCGTCGCCCCCACGCGCTTCCTCGCCACCGGCGATGCCGGTGCGGACCTTCCCGCCCGCCTGGCGAAGACGCTGGACGGCCTGGCCGCCGTCACCGACCAGAGCGACATGTGGGCGGCCTGGCGCATGTCCGGCGACAGCGTCCGCGAATGGCTCGCCCGTGTCGTGCCCGTTGACCTCGCGGCGGACATCTTCCAGATCGGTGACCTGGCGCTCACGCGTGCCGGCCGCCTGGATGTGCGCGTCTGCCGTGTCGATGCGGACGCCTATGAGGTTGCGGTCACCCGGTCTGTCGCCGCGGATCTTGTGCATGCGCTGGAGCAAGCAAAGACAGGCTACCCTTGAGAGGGTTCGCCGCCGCCGCCGCCGCCGCCATGGACACGCCGCGCAGGCGCCGACAGGGAACAGGAGCTGGTCCTCTCGTTCGAAAAGGACGGCTTTGCCCACCACGTCAGGCGGGGTTTCCCGGACGTGCGTCCTTGCGCCAGCGCGTTGCCGCGCCGGGTTGGCACGAGAGCCCACGGACGTTCCGCTCATGACCCCACTCGAACGCCACGTCACCGAAGAATACCGCGCCGGCCGGCTCAGCCGCCGGCAATTCCTCTATCATGCCGCGCGCATCGGCCTGCTGCAGAAAGTCGTGGATTGCAAGATTTCCAAGGCCGTCGTCCGCCAACATATTCCCTTGAGGGGTGC
>CAHJWU010000217.1 GCA_903643085.1 Rhodospirillales bacterium | reverse complement strand
GCGGCCAGGCGCGGCCCCTTGCCGCCCTGTGCGGTGCGGGTGATGCGCACGGCGAGCATCTCGCCCTCGGTGCGGCCGTACGCCCCCTCGCTGTCGGGCAGGAAGCCGTCCGGCTGGCCGGCGAGGACCACGAACGCACCCGCCATGGCGGGCACCACGGCGCCGATCCGGCCCGAATGGACGTCCCCCAGGCCGTCCGGCGCGCCGGGGCGCCAGAGCGCGTAATCCTCAAGCGTGCCGCCATCCGTCACCGCCAGGCGTACCTCGCCGGGACCGACGCTGGCGGCGATGCGCATCACGGCGAGAGGTAGCCGCGCCCGCGCAGAAGCTGCGCGGTCTCGAACAGCGGCAGGCCGACCACGCCGGAGTAGCTGCCGGACAGCGCGCGTATGAAACCGGCCGCGGCACCCTGTATGGCGTAGCCGCCGGCCTTGCCCAGCCACTCGCCGCCGGCGAGGTAGGCCAGTATCTGCGCCTCGGTCAGCCGCGCGAAAATCACCGTGCTCTCCGACAGCCGCGCGGACCGGCCACCGTCAGGCGCGACCAGCACCACCGCGGTCAGCACGTGGTGGCGGCGGCCGGACAGCAGCACCAGGCAGGCGCGGGCCTGCGCTTCCGTCTCGGCTTTCGGCAGGATGCGGCGGCCCACGGCCACCACCGTGTCGGCAGCCAGCACGAAGCGGCCGGAATGGACGGCGGCGTCGGCTTTCTCGCGCGCCAGCCGCTCCGCATGCGGGCGTGGCAGCTCGCCGCGGCGCGGCGTCTCGTCTATGTCCTGCGGAGCGATGTGGTCCGGCACGACGCCTATCTGGGCCAGCAGGGCCACGCGGCGGGGGCTGGCCGAGGCGAGCACAAGCTCGGCCGGACGTGCTTGCAGCAAGGGGCCTACTTGAAGCGGAACGTGATCCGGCCCTTGGACAGGTCGTAAGGAGTCATTTCCACGTTTACGCGGTCACCGGCCAGCACGCGTATGCGGTTCTTTCGCATCTTGCCGCTCACCTGGGCGAGTATCTGGTGCTCGTTGGTGTCCAGCTTCACGCGGAACATGGCATTTGGCAGCAGTTCGGTGACGATACCGCTGAACTCGATCATGTCTTCTTTGGACATCAGGCCTCTTTGCTTAGCTGGCGGTTGGGGTTGTGATCAGGTGTAGTTAGGAAGGCAAGGCCTGCTTTGTTGGAAGAAGCGAAACTTCTGCCCGCGCTGTGGCGGACCCATACGGTCCAAACCGCGACTGCGGCGGCAAAGTTCTTGGCTCACCTGGCGAAGACTTGTTTACCCGCCGCTACATACGGACGCTCAGACTGCGCGCATGTGCCTGCAGCCCCTCCGCGGTGGCGAGCGCCACGCCAGCCGGGCCGATCGCGCCGAGCGCCGCAGCGTCCGCCTGTATCCAGGTGGTGCGCTTGAGGAAGTCGTAGATCGACAGGCCGGAGGCGAAGCGGGCGGTGCGGCCGGTGGGCAGCACGTGGTTCGGGCCGGCCACGTAATCGCCCAGGGCTTCCGGGGTGAAGCGGCCGAGAAAGGCGCTGCCGGCGTGGCATATCCGGTCGAACAGGGCGGCCGGGTCGGCGACCATGATCTGCAGGTGTTCCGGCGCCAGGCGGTCCGTCAGGGCGGCGGCTTCGGCCCAGTCGCGCACCAGGATGATGGCGCCGTGATCGCGCCAGCTGGCGGCGGCGATGGCGTGGCGGTCCAGGGCCGGGAGTTCACGGTCCACCGCGGCCTGCACCGCGTCGGCGAAGCCGGGGTCATCGGTGATCAGTATGGACTGGGCGGATTCGTCGTGTTCGGCCTGGGCCAGCAGGTCGATCGCCACGTGGCCTGGATCGTTGTCGGCGTCGGCCAGGATCAGTACTTCGGACGGCCCGGCGACCCCGTCTATACCCACGCGGCCGAAAACCTGGCGCTTGGCTTCGGCCACGTAGGCGTTGCCCGGGCCCACGATGCGGTCCACCGGAGCGATGCTCTGCGTGCCGTAGGCCATGGCGGCCACCGCCTGCGCGCCGCCGACGCGGAAGATCTCGCTGACGCCGGCGCGGCGGGCGGCGGCCAGAACCAGCGGGTTCAGCACGCCGCCCGGAGTCGGCACGCACATGGCGATGCGGCCGACGCCGGCCACGCGCGCCGGTATGGCGTTCATCAGCACCGAGGACGGGTACGCCGCCTTGCCGCCGGGCACGTAGATGCCGACGCTGTCCAGCGGCGTCCAGCGCAGGCCCATCGTCACGCCGGCATCGTCGTGCATCTGCAGGTCGGTGGGAAGCTGGGCGCGGTGGAACGCCGCGATGCGGGTGGCGGCGAGGTCCAGCGCGGCTTGCAGGTCAGGGGAGATCTGCGCCGCGGCGTCCTCGATCTCGGCGGCGGTTATGCGTAGCGCGTCGGGAGTTAGGGTCAGCCGGTCGAACCGCGCGGTGTAGGCGCACAGCGCGGCGTCACCGTTCGTGCGCACTTCGGCGATTATGGCGGCGACGGGGGCGTCCACGCTTGCGGTCGTCTCACGGGCTTCGTGGAGTAGGGCTTCGAAGGCGGCGGGGAACGCGACGTCGGCGGTGGAGAGGCGCTTCATGAACAGGGTGTGGTAGTAAGGGAGAAAGAAAGCAGTCCTTTGTTGAAAAAAAGGACCAAAAAACTTTTGTCTCTCGCGCCTGCATACAGGTGTCGGCTGTTCCAGGAGGAACCGGGCGGGCGGAGCAGCGAACGGGACAAGAGTTTTTTGCTTCTTTTTTGCAAAAAAGAAGGCCTTCCTTGCCTGCTCACGCGGCAAGCGCCGCCCGAAACCGGCCGATCCAGGCGCCGATCTCCTCGGGGCGCGTCTTCAGCGCGGTCCGGTTGATGATCAGCCGGCTGGTCACGTGGGCGATCACCTCGGTCTCGCGCAGGCCGTTGGCGCGCAGGGTGCTGCCGGTCTGCACCAGATCCACGATGTGGCGGGACAGCCCCAGGCCGGGGGCGAGCTCCATGGCGCCGTTCAGGTGCACCACGTCGGCGTGGATGCCGCGCGCGGCGTAATGGCGGCGGGCCGTATTGGGGTATTTGGTGGCCACGCGCACGCTGGACCAGCGGGCGGGGTCGTGATCCGTTGCCTCGGCTGCGGGGGCGGCGACCGAGACGCGGCAGGCGCCTATGCCCAGATCGAGCGGAGCGTAGATCTCGGGGTAGTCGAACTCGGCCAGCACGTCCCCGCCGCAGATGCCTATCTGGGCGGCGCCATAGGCCACGAAGGTGGCGACGTCGAACGGGCGGACGCGCACCACGTCGAGCCTGGGATCGCTGGTGGGAAAGCGCAGGCGGCGGCTGTCCTCGTCTGTGTAGTCGGCGGCGGGGATGACGCCGGCTCGGGCGAGCAGCGTGCCGCATTCGGCGAGTATGCGGCCTTTGGGGAGGGCCAGGACGAGGGTGGGCTGGGTGTCCGGGGAGAAGTCGGCCTCGCGGTAGGGTGCGCTCATGGCGCGGGGGCTAGCACAGAAGGGCCGGCGAGGTAATGGCTGCCGGCGCGGTCATCACCTGCGCCTCCGGCGCGCGTCAGAGCTGCTGCGCGAAGCCGCCGGACGGTGTGGGTGTGCAGGCAGGAGAGTTGGTGCGCAGACTGGATCCTGACGCGGTGCGGCGGCGATCGACCGAGCTTGTCTCAGCTCCGCGAGCGCAACCGAGCATGGCAACGGGCCATCCCTAAATCCGCTCGATCTCCGCCCCGCACGCCCCCAACTTGCGCTCCACCGACTCGTACCCGCGATCGAGGTGATACACCCGGTTCACGATCGTCTCGCCCTGCGCCGCCAGCCCCGCCAGCACCAGCGAAACGCTTGCCCGCAGATCCGTGGCCATCACCGGCGCGCCCTGCAACGCACGCACCCCGCGCACGATCGCCGAGGACCCGTGCACGTTTATACGCGCGCCCATGCGGTTCAGCTCCGGCGCGTGCATGAAACGGTTCTCGAAGATCGTCTCGGTGATCATCGCGGCCCCCTCGGCCACCGACATCAGGCTCATGAACTGCGCCTGCATGTCGGTGGGAAATCCCGGATACGGCTCGGTCTTCATGTCCGTCCCGTGCAGGCCGTTCAGCCGGCGCACCAGCAGGCCGCCCGCGGTCTCGCTCACCTCCACGCCCGCCTCGGCCAGCGCCACCGCCAAGGCCGCCATGTGGTCCAGACGCGCGCCCAGCAGAGTCACCGCGCCGCCGGCGATACCGGCCGCGCAGGCATACGTCCCCGTCTCTATCCTGTCCGGCACGATCGGGTGCGCCGCGCCGTGCAGGCTGGCGACACCCTCCACCACAAGCTGGTCCGTGCCGATGCCCTCGATGCGCGCGCCCATCGCCACCAGGCAATCGGCCAGGTCGGTGATTTCCGGCTCGCGCGCCGCATTGGCCAGCACGCTGCGCCCCTGCGCCAAAGTCGCCGCCATGAGCAGGTTTTCCGTGGCGCCGACAGAGACGAACGGAAACACGATGTCCGCCCCGCGCAACCCCTGCGGCACGGCGGCGTGCACGTAGCCGCCCTCGAGACGGATTTCCGCGCCCATCTGCTCCAGGCCCTTGAGGTGCAGGTCAACCGGCCGCGCCCCGATCGCGCAACCGCCCGGCAGCGACACCTTCGCCTCGCGGCAGCGCGCCAGCAACGGCCCCAGCACCAGTATGGACGCGCGCATCTTTCGCACGATGTCATACGGCGCCAGCGTGTTGGTGATGCGCCCGCCGATGGACAGCGTGCGGCCCCCGTCGCCAGGCTCCATTGCCACGCCGTGCTGCGCCAGCAACTCGCCCATCGTGTGCAGGTCGGCCAGCAGCGGGACGTTGGACAGTACGAGACGCTCGTCTGTCAGCAGGCCGGCGGTCATCAGCGGGAGGGCTGCGTTCTTGGCGCCTCTTATGGGGATTTCGCCGTGTAGCGGGCGGCCGCCTTTTATGAGTATCCGGTCCACTGAGGCATCCTAAAGGAAGAAAGGAAGGCCTTCTTTTTTGAAAAAAAGAAGCAAAAACTTTTATCTATTGGGCGCGCGTTGCTGGACAGTCCCCGACAGGGAGCGAAAGTTTTTTGCTTCTTTTTTTCAAAAAAGAAGGCCTTGCTTCCTTACATCCTCGGCAACGACACGCCCCGCTGCCCCATATACTTCCCGCGCCGGTCCGCATAGCTGACCTCAGGCGCGCTCTCCCCGCGCAGGAACAGAAACTGGCAGATCCCCTCATTGGCATGGATCTTCGCCGGCAACGGCGTGGTGTTGCTTATCTCGATCGTCACCTGGCCTTCCCACTCCGGCTCCAGCGGCGTCACGTTCACGATTATCCCGCAGCGCGCGTAGGTCGATTTGCCCAGGCAGATCACCAGCACGTCACGCGGGATGCGGAAATACTCGATCGTATGCGCCAGCGCGAAGCTGTTCGGCGGAATGATGCAGACGGGCGCGGTGCGGGTGACGAAGCTGTCGGCGCTGAAATCCTTCGGGTCCACGATGGCGCTGTCCACGTTGGTGAACACGCGGAAATCCGGCGCCACGCGTGCGTCGTAGCCGTAGCTGGACAGTCCGTAGCTGATCACGCC
Source organism: Rhodospirillales bacterium (assembly GCA_903643085.1). Lineage (GTDB taxonomy): Bacteria > Pseudomonadota > Alphaproteobacteria > Acetobacterales > Acetobacteraceae > BOG-908. Next base: position 233 of record CAHJWU010000217.1, on the reverse strand, counting down.
TTCGCGCTTCTGGCTTTCGACGAACGGCTCGATCATGCCGTGCTCGGCGGCCATGCGGCGTATCCAGTGGTCGGGCAATACCGGCATGGGGGCTGGGGCGACTCCGTAAGCGCGCCGGCAGCCTAGCCGATCTCTGGCGCGTCCGCCTCATCCGCAGGCGCGGGCTGGACGTCGCGCGCGCGCGCCTGGGCCTTGCGGCGCCGCAGGTTCTCGCGCAGGGCAGCCGCCTCGCG